>CAZSUM010000262.1:1754-4217 GCA_964610015.1 uncultured Lentisphaeraceae bacterium | reverse complement strand
TTCGTATAGGGCCTTCCCCCGTGGTGCTCGATCGCACGATCGCTCACGAGTTTGCCAAAATCACCGTCCAGCACCTGCCATCCCTGCAAGTCGCCGCTTTCAAAATCAAAACGGACCTCCGCAGCCCAACACCCCACCGCTGCCATCACGACAAAAAAACAGCTCATTCTCAATTTGCTTCTCATGCCTCTCCTTTTCCCCAAATTCGCTTAACTTTGCTTGCTGTTGCGGCCAAAAATCTCATGACGTTGCCCAACTCCCTAGCAACGTTCCTAAATACCGATACTTGGCCAACACCTTCTCGTATCCCTCGGCAGCCTCTTTCTGCGGTTCGTTTCTGTCAGTCACTTCCAATACGTCCTCGAGTGTTTCGAAGCCCTTCCAGATCCCCACACCCACCGCCGCAACCGCAGCCGCTCCCAATGCTGCAGCCTGTTGCCCAGCACGCGTTCTCACAACTGGCATCTGATACACATCTGCATAAATCTGCCGCCAAAGCGAACTGTTTGCGCCACCGCCAACCAACGTCAGAGGCTCAGAAACCGCTCTTAATTTTCGCAGTTCATCCAAGACGTTGCGTAATCCTAATGCAATCCCTTCCATTGTGGAACGCAGCAGATCCGCTCTGGTGTTTCTGAGATCTAAATTGACAAAGGCTCCACGCATCGCGGGCGAAGCATCCAGCGAGTTACCCCCCGCCAATGTGGGGTTAAACATCACCCCATTCGCACCGATCGGCGAGGTCGCAGCTTCTTCGTCCATCAGACGATAGGCACTGATTTTTTCGCGCGCTGCGCGATCAACTAAATCGCGACACAGCTGGTCTCGCACCCAAGCGAATGCTGTTCCCGCCGAAAAAATGGCCAGCGCCGAAACGTATTGTCCGGGCACCACATGGTCGAACACATAGGGCCGTTTAACCTCATCCAGCAACGGCTCTGCCGAAGAAACCGCAATCCAACTCGAGGAGCCCAGCGAATTGTAGGCACGTCCCTCACGAAACGCCCCTGCGCCTAAACTCATGCAGGCGTTGTCTACACCACCCGCCACCACCTGAACCCACGAAGGTAGGCCAAGTTCTTCTGCCACTGCCGGCATCAGCGTACCCAGCACCTGTGTCGAGGGCACGACCTTCGCAAAAATATCCTCGTCCAACCCCGCCGCTTTAATCAATCGCGGTGAATAGTTTCGCATCTTGAGATCGTAGACACCCGATCCCGAGGCGTACGAAAAATCGGTAGCCATGATGCCCGTCAGCCGGAAATTAATGTAGTCCTTGGTACCGAGAATCTTGTGTACACGGCGAAACATCTCCGGCTCATGATCCCGGAACCACATCAACTTAAACACGGAGTAGAGCGGCGACGGAAAGCCGCTACCTGTCATTTGATACCACTCCGCTTCAGGAACATGTCTAAAAAAAGCCGTTGCCTGGGCGTCCGACCGTGAGTCGGACCAGATGGGTA
Source organism: uncultured Lentisphaeraceae bacterium (assembly GCA_964610015.1). GTDB lineage: Bacteria > Verrucomicrobiota > Kiritimatiellia > RFP12 > UBA1067 > CAZSUM01. The sequence continues at coordinate 2,751 of CAZSUM010000262.1, read as the reverse complement.
CAGTCTCGCGTAACAGGGTACCCTCTCCATCCATGGGCACCACGCCCAAGCTGTGGCCCGAAATCCCGATCACCGCGATTTCTTTGACAGTCCCACTAGACGCAGCCGCTAACAGCTTCCGCGTGCTCGTCACCGTCGCCTGCCACCACTCTTCTGGCCGTTGCTCATGAAAACCGTACGCAGGATAAAGGGTCGGATACGCATCAAACCCTTCCGCCAGACAGAGCCCCGTCTCGTCATAGAGCGAAGCCTTTATTCCCCCTGTCCCAAAATCATATGCCAGAATCGTTGCCATGCTCCCAAGCCTCTCTTTTCCCCAATAAATCCGACTCCATAGACATTAAGCGCTATTACGATCCTATGAATTCGCGTGATTTGCGAGCACATTTTCTGTATTTACCGATTCAAGAATAGCCTGCGCCGTGCGGCACCCAATACCGAAACGCCGCACCCCACAGTCGTACAGAGCCTGAAGCGTAGCCAAATCGCGCACGCCGCCCGCAGCTTTAACCCCGCAGCGGTCGCCAACCGTGCGCTTCATGAGTGTCACATTCTCTAGCGTGGCGCCAGTGGGTGCCCATCCAGTCCCGGTTTTGACCCATGACACCCCCACCTCAGAGCACCATTCACACGCGCGCACAATCTCATTTGACGTCAGCCAATGGCATTCGAGAATCACCTTTACCGGCCGTCCTTCCGCCGCATCGCATACCGCACGCACATCCGCCATGTAACGCACCTGATCCCCCGCCTTCAGCCACGCGATGTTGTTTACCATGTCGATTTCGCGACAGCCCATATGAACCAATTCGGCTGCCGTGGCAGCCTTAATAGAAGTCGTCTCAGCACCGCCTGGAAAACCAGACACGCCCCCTGCGAACACGTCGCTACCCGCCAACCGTTCAATCAGGTACGGGGTGTGTGCTGGCAAAGCGAATACGGCAATACAACCGTATTGTTTGGCCATCTCAGCAGCCTGACACACATCCTCCAGCGT
>CAZSUM010000262.1:0-1744 GCA_964610015.1 uncultured Lentisphaeraceae bacterium | reverse complement strand
CGCACCGCGCTGACATCAATCATCCCCGCAATTTCTTTACCTGTCATAACATCCCTCTGTCCCCAAATTGACACGAATCCAGCTCTATTTTGTGATGATTCGCATCGATACGTAATCTATAAGCACGTGTAGCCGCCGTCTATAACAACATCCGACCCCGTCATATACGCCGATGCCTCGCTTGCCAAGTAGACATATAACCCCATCAGTTCCTCTGGTCGCCCCAGCCGTCCCAACGGAATACGCGGCGTCCATGCGGCATGATACTCAGTCAACGGTTCGACCAGTTCAGTCATGATATAGCCGGGGCTGACGCTGTTCACACGAATGTTGTATGGGGCAAACTCCACCGCCATTGCCTTGGTCAACTGGATCACCGCAGCCTTTGACGCACAGTAGTGCCCAATTTTCTGAGGCGTGTTAATCACATGTCCCGACATCGAAGCCGTGACAATGATGCTTCCACCACGCTTTTGACGTATCATCGCTTTGACACAGGCTTGCGCCGTCAGGAACACGCCACTCACATTGGTCTTCTGAATGGCCTCAAATTCTGAAAGCGACATCTCTTCCAACCCGTTGAGTGTAACAACCCCCGCATTGCATACCGCGATATCTACCCCGCCACATTTTGCACAGACGAGATCAATCATCTGCTCAACCGATTCCGGCAGTGTCACATCACACGGTATGGCATAAACCGTTGCCCCAGTACTTGCGATCAGTTCCTTTGTGACTAACGCCAACTTCTCTGCATCGCGTGCGACGAGAGCAACCGTGGCGCCCGCTTGAGCATACCCCAGCGCCACACGTTTACCGATGCCACTTGACGCCCCCGTCACAACAGCCACCTTCCCGTCTAATTTAAACTGCTCCAACACATTCATTTCATCATCCCTTTGTTAACTCTCATGCGGGCAGAGCCCGCAACCCAAAACCCTCACCACGAAGTTCACGAAGACCACGAAGAAGTGATTGATTCAACAAACAAACTTCGTGCTCTTCGTGGTAAAACAACTTGTTTTTTATTGGCGTTGTTGATTTGTAAGGCACTAAAGCTCTTCTCCAAAATATCCCATCCGCTGTGAGATTCGTGCGGCCCCTGCTTTTATCTGCTCACCAATGTTCGGAATACATTCCGGCTTCACGCGCGTATCAGGTCCAGTCACCCAAACCGCCGCGATCGGATACCCACTACGATCAAAAACCGGCGACCCCACACAATAAATGCCAGCATACTCTTCGCCTTTATCCTCGGCATACCCTAGCTTAGACACCTTTTGCAACTCTTTGCGAAAAGCCTGCGGTGAGACAATCGTGTTCGCGTTGAAACGCACAAAAGTCGTTTGTTCAATTACCCGTTCGCATTGCGCCTCAGGCAGATAAGCGAGAATCGCTTTACCCGGCGCAGAGCAGTACGCCCGGATGCGGTGTCCAGCGTTAACCGAAAAGCGGAAAAGCTGTGAGCCAAGTGCTTGTTCCAACACAATGATTTCCACTCCATTCAGCACGCCAATCAGAATGGTGTCCTCCAACTCGTCACGCAACTCGCGCATCACCGACATGGAGCAACCGATGAGGTCTGTTTCAGACAGCGCCTGCTGGCCCAACATCAACATCTTTTGTGTGTGGCGGAACACTTTGGTTTCTGGATCGCGCTCCAAATAACCAAATTTTTCCAAGGTAAGCGTTATTCGAAAGACACTGGTAACAGGACACTTCAAGGCCTGCGCAATCTCGACTT
>CAZSUM010000261.1:0-4219 GCA_964610015.1 uncultured Lentisphaeraceae bacterium | reverse complement strand
TCGTCGGCGATGGCAGTCCTAAGACCGTTCCCATGACAGACAGTAGCGCATCGGCATTCTATCGTGTCTCCGTCACATTACCGTAGGGGGTGGCGGGAAACAGCGAGGATTAAAACGCAACGATCAGAACCACGGGCGCGCCCTTTCGGTGCGTCTGTGGTTTCTTCAGGTCGCGCACGTGGGCACGTGGATATTGATTTGACGTTGTATTGCACGTATTCCGTCTAGTTGCTATGCTAAAAGTCTTAATTACGGAGGCGAAAAAGTGAGGGAATCTATGCGAGCAGTTCAGTGGATAGCTGGGGTTATTTTTTTAGCGGGGTCTTGTTTTGCGCAGTCGCTCTTGAAAGCGAATGACCGGATCATTTTTGTTGGGGACAGTATTACCGCGCAAGGGGTGGGGGGAAGTCGTGGGTTTTATCATCAATTTACCAATATGCTTCACACGGTCTATCCATCTTATCACAACGAGGTGATTGGCCTTGGCTTTTCGGGGAATACCATCTTTAGTTGGACGGACCATCTTGAGGTCAAAAGCCGGACAGAGTCGGTGCCTGCCAACACGGGAGGGTTTGATATTCATACCGCCTTTGCCAAGCCGGCTGAGCTGGTGATCATCTTTCTTGGTATGAACGATATTCTCTCGCCGACAGTGGTCGAGGATGAGGCGGTTCTGTTGACCTGGAAGGAAAAATACCGTCAGTTGATTCAGGCTATTCGTAAACGTGTGACGCCACGTGAGATTGTTTTGTGCGAAATAACACCGCTGACGGAGGACTCGCGTTCGGCCAAGAATCGTGTGCGTGACCGTCTGACGCAACTCGTTCACGAGTTGGCTAAGGAGGAGACGTGTCGGACCGCAGCCACAGGACAGGCCTGTTTCGACGTTGTGGCTCGTTGTCGTCGCTTGCACCAAGATTATCATGTGATTCCGGATACAGTTCACCCCCAACAGCCGCTGGGACACGCCGCCATTGCTCGTGGAATGGTGGCGGGACTACAGGACGACAAACTCACCGAAGCCTTTGATAAGATTATGGATGTTGAAATCGCAAAACTACGTCCAGCCAAACCGACCGTCACCTATTGGTTTAAACCGCAGCCGGGTTGTGTGGCAACGGGTGCGGAGCAAACCTACCAACTCACCTGCTTTTGGAATGATGGGACAGAGGCTCAAACGGCTGGTGTGCCTGTTCTTTCGTTGGAGTTGCCGCAAGGCTGGCGTATGGATCAGAAGCCCGTGTCTGCAACAGAGGCGACCTTTACGATTCACGGTATTCCCGATCGGATTCAGACCCCAGTGATGATTGTCGCCAAAACCGAAAAAACCTCTGTACGTGCGACGGTGCAGATTCCTGCACCGTGGCGTGTGATGTGTGGCCCTGACAACGGTCAGACTTGGCAAAACAATCGGGTGTATGTGCCCACCAACGCCATCCCCTTCATGGAGGCTGATCTTCTGGCGGGAACACATTTTCTAAAGTCGTTCACAGATGGAAAGAAAAGTTACATCTGGCAGGTCAACACACCTTGTGTGGATTACACAGCAGGCGATGATCCCAACACCGTGGCCCCCTACAGTCTGACATTTGGAAGTGCCAACGATGTGCTCTACGCAGTACGGTGGGTTTATAGTGACCAGGCACGTCCTGTTCAAATCCAACTTTCACATCGCACCTTTTCCGCGACACTGGGTTTTGTTGTCTGGCTCAACGGTGAGCGTGTGATGATTGAGGACTTGAACCGAAGCGGAAAGAATAAGGTTCTCGGGCAGGCTTTGCTCAAGCAGGGATGGAATCGTCTGTTGGTTCGTAACGATCACCTGCATTGGCAACGGCAGTTCGCGTGTGCCTTGCTCCCGGTGGAGGGCGATACACTTGAGGCATTGCGTTACTCAATTCTGCCTCAGTGATGACGGTTGCCTCAATGGGGTGCACCGCAAAACCGGTGGAAGGTCTATTGATCAATGTGGAGCAAACAAAAAGTGACGGATAGGATCGTGTCGTGTTTAAATGCGATCCTATGCTTAGGGATCTTGGGTGTGCAGATGGCGCAAGGGGCGACATGCCCACTGATTCCAATGGGTGCGATAACCGGGCGACCAGATGAAAAGCAGGTTCGTGAGACCTTGGAAGCCTACAAGGCTGTAGGGATTGATCAATATTTGGTCTATGCTCGTAGTGGGTTAGAATACGAGTACATGGGGGAGGAGTGGCTCCAGATGTGCGAGTGGTTTTGTAAGCATGCAAAACAACTCGACATGAAAATCTGGTTGTATGATGAATACAATTGGCCTAGTGGTTCCTGCAAGAATCGGGTGCAAGCGGATCGTCAAGAATTTCAGTACAGTGAACAACGGGTCCATCGGAAGCCAGATGGAACGTTTATGTGGTCTATGGCCTATCAGCCGCAGTGCGTCAATGTCTACCATGCTGAGGCGGTGCAACGTTTTATGGCACTGACCCATCACGTTTATGAGAAACGCCTGCGCGCCTATCTTGGGACAACCGTGCGAGGAATTTTCTCTGATGAGCCTGGATCAGGCGGGTGGATTGACGCAAAAGGCGCGGTTTTAAAATTTCGTTCTTTCGATGGCTTAGAAGAAAATTATCTGAAAGAAACCGGGAGAGCTTTTCGTGCTGATGTGGAGGCCTTTCTCAAAGACCCGGAACAGGATGCCGTTTGGGGAGTCTATGCTGAGTTGCAAGGCAACTGTTTGCGTGCATCATTCTTTGATCCAATTCGCAAGTGGGCTGACCAGTTCGGGATGCTCTCGACAGGTCATCTGATGGATGAGCACGATCTTGTCAAAAGCACCCATTATAACGGGAATGCCCTCTTGGCGTTGCAGGGGCTTTCGTTGCCCGCTATGGATGAGGTCTTCACCAAAGGTCTCTCCTGTGATCCAGATTGGGAGTACACGCTTTTACACGCACAATCAGGACAGATTGAGTGGCTGACTCTCGGGACACTTCAGCATGCGGCCCTGCGTCGTAAAACAGGCGGTTTGGCGGAGTTGTTCGCGGTGGGGCCGTGTGACATGAGTCTAACGCGTCATCGCCAGATGATCTGGTTGACGGCCTTGCACGGAGTTGACCATTATCTGCTGGCTGTGGCACCGTTGGATGGGCGTGGCTTAGTTGAAAAGGCGACGTACTACAATGATTTTACCCCAACGCAGCCTTGGTTTTCTTGTCTGAATGTATTGGGAGATGAGGCGCAAAAGGCCGCGGAATACGCCCGGATGCCGCCTATTTGTGATGTTGCCATTCGCTTTCCTCTGCATCTGGCTGGTCGCGCAAGTATCAATGCGAAACGCCGAGCACCAGCGTTGGTGGAGTTGTTGCACCGGCTATCGATGGCACAACTCTCTTGGGAATTGTACGCTGAAGATGAAGCGTGTGCGGTGCCCTACGTCCTGAGCTTCAATGATGACGGAAGCTTAGTGGAGACGTGTTCCGGTAAAAAGTTCAAATCGCCCGCACGTGCTGTGGCCTTTCTGAAGGAGTCCGTGCCTGCCTGTGCACACGTGATTTTGCCAGAGGGAACGCTGGCACATAATTTGTGTGTACGTCGGTATGCGAATGGCCCTGTGGTGGTTTTGAACCTCTCTAATGAGGCACGCTCGAATCTTTGTTTGGTTCGTCCTGGGCAAGCCGATGTTAGCTTTGAATTGCCGCCACGTGGCGTCTTTATACAAGACGCGAGAGTCGAGACGAAGCAGCCGCAGAAAATCGGTTCGTCAGGGCGGCAACCGTTACCCGAAGAGACTCGTTTTACGCTGACACTCAGTAATCCTAATACGGTGCGAGTTGTTTTTACGGGGCAGGTCGCACGAGTGACAGTTAAGGTAGCGTTGGATAACGTTCGGATGGTGGTTCGTCAATATCCGCAACCGTGTGGGGTTGATCATAATGGCACGCTGATTCATACAGATCAGGTCTGCGATTGGTTGCCGCAGGGTTTTCGTCCACTCTATGCTCAGAGCGCGCCGATACGGTTGGAGCCGGGTGAGCATCTATTCAAGCTACAAGACACGTGTTCAGATCCCCTTTTCTTTTTGCCTGTGCTTTGGCTTGCAGGAGATTTAGCGACGGATTCAGAGCACGCGTTGGTCGCACGTTCGACGCATCTTCCGGTTGGGTCGCTTCGGGTTTCTGGGCTTTCTAATTTTGCAGGCAAGCTGACGTATACCGCACAGGTGACGATTCCTTTGCAA
>CAZSUM010000260.1:2515-4220 GCA_964610015.1 uncultured Lentisphaeraceae bacterium | reverse complement strand
CGGCGCATGATGTTGGGGGAGTTTGGGCGCGGGGATGCGCAACGTCTGGCAACTGAGACTGCGGCTGTGCAAGAGGCTCGGAAACCTATTTATCAGGCCTTGACGGCGTTTGAACAGGAACTCGCGACTTTTCCGGCGGCACGTCGTCGTGTTCTGCGACCGGTCTTCAAAATAATTCGCGAGGAGGTTGCTGTTCTGTTGGGTCCTGAACCCGGAAGTCCGCCACCAGCGCTGACCCGAAGGTTGTATGGCCAAACGCGATGGGCGCAGGCGCAGAAAAAGGCGAAAGATATCTTATTCGAAGTGACTTGGGAGTATACAGAAAACAGCAGTCAACGCAAATGGGTGCCGCGTGCGCCTCAATTTGAAGGGACGTCGCTTGCACCGTTGTTTACCTGTCTGGAGCGTGATTTGGAGGTGATGCTGCGTCCGAAGCTTACATTCTATCCTAGGTTTTTGACTGACCGATCAATTGATGCGCACTTTTTTGGGGGCATTGGGCCTGAGGTCTTGGGCACGCTTTACCTATCGTTGGGAGCGATGCTAGTGGCGGTGCCCTTGGGTATTGTGGCTGCCATTTATTTTCAGGAGTATGCCAAAGAGGGGCGTTTGTTGAGCTTTCTTCGGTCATGTGTCAATACTCTGGCGGGTGTTCCAAGTGTCGTGTTTGGTCTGTTTGGCTTGGCGTTCTTTATCAATACGTTGAGAGTCTCGCCTGGGAAAAGTGTGTTGGCCGGGGCCTTGACACTGGCGCTCTTGATCTTGCCGACCGTGATTCGAGCGTCAGAAGAGGCTATTGCCGCAGTGCCGCGCGCTTACAAAGAGGGGGCGCTGGCACTTGGTGCCGGGCCCTTTCGGACGATCGCAACCGTGATTTTGCCAGCGGCTTTGCCTGGCATTTTGACTGGCATTGTCATCAGTATGGGACGTGCAGCTGGTGAAACAGCCCCCATTATCTTTACGGCCGCAGTGTCAGTTGGTCAGGCGATTAGCCCCTCTGAATTACTGAGTCAGCCGACTCCTGCACTTTCGTGGAATCTTTACAACCTGTGCACTGAGCACGAAGCAGTCGATGAAATTCGTCATGTGCAGTTTGGGATGGCTGCAACCCTGGTGTTGATTGTGTTGGCCTTGAATTTAACAGCGATATTTGTTCGTGCGAGGGTTGCCAAGAGATTGAAGGGGTAGGTGGCTGGCGTGATGGTGCAGCAACAGAGCTGAAGAGGAGAGCAGAGATGCAAGAAGGAATTAATCAAAAGCAGGTGCACGTTGTGGCCCAGGGATTCTCGGTCTTTTACGGGCTGTGTGAGGCTGTCTGTAAGGTCGATCTGTCCATTCCCTGTGGTGTGGTTACCGCCATTATTGGACCGAGTGGTTGTGGAAAGAGTACTTTTTTGAGGGCCATCAACCGAATGAACGATTTGATTCCAGGCTGTCATACAACGGGAAAGTTAATTTTTGATGGCCGGGACGTTTATGGCAACGATGTGGATACCGCGATACTGCGACGCAGGATTGGCATGGTGTTTCAAAAACCTAATCCTTTCCCAAAGAGTATTTATGAGAATGTCGCCTATGGCCCACGATTACATGATCGATGTTCACGCAGTGAGTTAGATGAGATTGTTGAGGAGAGCTTGGTCAGTGCGGCACTGTGGGATGAAGTGAAAGATCGCTTGCATAAAAATGCGCTGGGTCTTTCGAA
>CAZSUM010000260.1:0-2505 GCA_964610015.1 uncultured Lentisphaeraceae bacterium | reverse complement strand
CGCAGTGAGTTAGATGAGATTGTTGAAGATGATGTGGATATCCGTGAGTTACTGACCTACACGCTTAAACGCGAGGGGTATACCGTGACAGCCTGTGAGACGTCTGAGCAGGCGCTCATGGCGCTTGGACGGCGAAGTTTGCCGGACCTCATTCTGCTGGACTTGATGTTGCCCGGCTCGGATGGTTATGCGTTTTGTCGTGCCGTGCGGGCTGACGAACGAACAGCTAAGATTTCGGTGATTATGGTCACTGCGCGGGATGAAGACGCCGACATCGTGTCTGGGCTTGAAGTTGGGGCCGATGACTATGTGACAAAACCTTTTAGTCCGCGCATTCTGATCGCACGCGTTAAGGCAGTTCTTCGACGTGCTTGCAATGAGCCAGGGGATGAGTGTGAAACGTTGGTCCGGGGGCCGTTTGAAATTGATCGCACGCATTATTTAGTGAAGGTTGATGGCGAGGTGTTAACCCTAACCTTGAGCGAATTCAAAGCGCTGGAGCTTTTTTTAAAGCGCCCCGGGGTTGTTTTTTCGCGGTATCAGATTGTGGATGCGATTCATGGTCAGGACTACCCGGTTACGGACCGGTCGATTGATGTTCTCATCGTGAGCTTGAGGCGTAAGCTTGGGCAATATGGCGTGTGGATTGAAACCGTCCGTGGTGTCGGATATCGAATTAAAGAAAAGTGAACGGTGACGGGTGATTAGAAAAACACTTTTTTGGCAGTTTTTTGGTGTACATGTCCTTCTGCTGGTTGCAGCTGTAGGGTGTGTGGCTTGTTATATGTGGCAGATGAGCCGCACAACCTATCGTCAGCAGTGGCTTCGGGAATTGGAGATGCAGGCCCACATGGCGGCCAACTTGTTGCCTAGTGCAGAAGGCACGGTTGATGAGGCGGCTGTTCACCGCTTTTTCAGTCGGCTGGGAAATACGCAAGGACATCGCTTTACCTTGATTCTGCCGGAGGGTCAGGTCATTGGAGATACAGAGGCTGATCCAGCGCAATTACGTTCGCACAGCGACCGGCCCGAAGTGATTGCGGCGCTTCGGGATGGTCAGGGTATGAGTCAGCGCTACAGTTATAGCCTCGGACAGCAAATGCTGTATTTGGCGCGACGCATTCCTGAAACAGGTCCCTTGGTTGCTGTGATACGTGTGGCGGTTCCCTCAAGAGTCATCATGAGCGAACGGCGTGCGACGCGCCATATGATTGCCATTCTGCTGATGCTGGTATTGGGGGTTGCCCTGACGCTGAGCTTTGTGGCTTCTCGTAAAATCATTGGTCCGGTCGCCGATTTTCAGCAAGGGTTACAAAAAATTGGCAGTGGCTCGCTGGACTACCGCTTGCCGATTCCTGCAGTGTCACACCTCGCTGAATTGGCGCGTGCAATCAATAAAACCGCAGAGCGATTGCAAAAACATTTGGCGGCTTTGAATCACGAACGAACACTGCGTACCCTGATTCTCGAGAACATGACTCATGGTGTGATTGCGATTGACTCCCAAAAGCGAGTGCTGGATTTAAATGAAGCGGCGCGGCATCTGCTGGAACTTACATATCCGGCGGCAGAGGGAAACCCCATCGGTGATGTGTTGCGGTATCCTGAACTGCTGAAGCTGATTGATGCCAGCGCAGGGGGAGAGAAACCGGTTGAGACTGAGATGGCCCTCCCGTGGGGTAGTGGTGGACTCCGACTGAATATCCGTGCAACGGCGTTGAACGATAAGGGGAACAAACGAGTTGGAACGCTGGTTGTTTTGACGGACATTACGTTGTTGCGACATCTAGAGACCGTTCGCCAAGACTTTGTTGCTAATGTGTCGCATGAGTTACGTACGCCGGTGACTTCAATCAAAGGCTTTGCTGAAGCGTTGCTGGATGAAACGCAAAAAGATCCTGAGCAAACAGCGCACTTTTTGGAGATTATTGCACGTCAGGCAAACCAATTAGAGTCAATTATTCATGACTTATTGGAGCTTTCCCGGCTTGACGAGAACATGGGCAAGAAGCTTGAGCGGCAGGAGATACAGCTCAAAACAATACTTACGCAAGCGGTTTCATTGTGTCAGGCACGTGCCGATGCGCGGGGCGCAACACTCACCATTCAATGCGCTTCTGATATGCGGGTCAGCGTGCATGCGGGACTCATTGAACAGGCGCTCGTGAATTTGATCGATAATGCTGTCAAATACGGGATAGGCGAAGAGGCGGGCTGTGTTGAGATCACAGCAAGAATGGAGGGCTCGGTGGTGCGCATTGATGTGCGCGATCAGGGGCCTGGCATTGAAGCGACGCATTTGATGCGTCTTTTTGAACGGTTCTATCGTGCGGATAAAGGACGCAGTCGTGCGTTAGGTGGCACGGGGCTGGGGTTGGCCATTGTTAAGCACATTGCGATGATCCATGATGGAACCGTTCATGTTGAGAGTGAGATTGGAAAAGGGTCGGTCTTCACGATGCGCTTGCCCTCGTAATCGCTATATTTACACTCCCTTTTTAAGCG
>CAZSUM010000259.1:1645-4222 GCA_964610015.1 uncultured Lentisphaeraceae bacterium | reverse complement strand
GGATCCATATCAGTTAAACAAAAACGATAGATACGCCACTCACCATTAGTCGGCAGTGTCGCTTGAGAAAGGTCGACAATCTGATACGCCTGAATCACCCCATCTGCATGAACGGGAACTGCAAGTCTAGCCAATTCACGACAACGCGCATCTTGGTGCTCCACAATCAGGGGCAGGTTAGTCACGGCCCCCTGCTGGTCAGCTATCACGGAAGTCATGTGCCAAATCAATCTCTGTGCCGAACCTTTATGCTCCGCCTCTGATGTCAAAAAATCGCAAACGCCCAGCTCAAGTCCCAAACGCTGACACGCTGCTGCAACCCACTCGATAGAGGATAAAATCGTTTCAGAGGGTCCTAGAAAGGTCACCAGCACACTTCCTGCGCCTAACTCCCGCGTGCGTTCGAGTTGTCGTAGAAATGTGTCGCGCGTTTCCGTGGACGTATCGAACATCAGCGCCAAACCTGGGCGCGTTGCATCGAAAGCCGGATTCTTAAACCGCTCCGCCACCGTGTTCATAGCCCCACTGGTTTGCGCCAGAGCGAGCATGAACAGAGTGATCTGCATAACACGACTTAGTTTAACGTAAACCATACCGAGGAGCATACCATACAGACCCAATCCCCCCAACGCATTTTTGATCCACAAGCGACTTTGCAAATCTTAAAGGACACCGAATGAGGAAATGGATGAATTTTGCACAATCGCATCGCTTAGATTGGCACTTTACTTAACGCCTGTGGAATATCTAGAACAAAGCGTGGGAGTGCCAATCCCCCGACCCGCACCCTTAATTCATCTGCCAGTTGACGTGCGATACGACGCGACACACGAAAATGGGCGATCCCCGCAATCGGGTCACAGAGAAAGACATAATAGGGACGCACACGTATCCGTTGCAACCCAGTGCAAAGCTCAAACAACGCATCAACGGTGTCGTTAACTCCCTTGAGCAACACACTTTGGTTCGAAACGGGTATGCCGGCTTCCACCAAACGTGCACACGCTAACGCTGCCTCAGGGGTAATCTCACGCACATGGTTGAATTGGGTGTTGACCCAGACTTTTTTGAACGTCCCGAGCGCTGTCGCCAATGAGCCGGTCACACGCATGGGCAACGTGACAGGAACACGCGTGCCAATCCGTACCGCATCGATCTGTGGTAAACGTGCAAATGCACGCACAAAAGCAACAAGCTGTTGATTATTCAACAACAGAGGATCTCCTCCAGAGAGAATCACCTCACGGATTTTAGGATGTGACTGAACCCAGTTTACGGCATCCGTCAACTGCTCAGAAGTACGGATTATGTCGGCCTTTCCCAGCAGCCCTTTACGTGTACAGTGACGACATCTCATCGCGCACTGATCGTGCGCCATAATCAGAATCCGATCAGGAAAGCGCTGCTTAACACCATAGCAACAAGCTGCCGAACTCGTTTCTCCAAAAGGGTCTGTCACCATCCCCACCTCGTCAACCAACTCCCCAGCAGAGGGCAAGGCAAGTCGATTAAGTGGGTCATGAGGATCATCTGTCTTTAGCTGAGCAAGCGTGTAAGGCGTTAGCAAAACGGGGTAACGATCATCAACCTGTGCTGCGACGACTGGGTCCACTCCATACGCGAGTAAATCGTCAGACCGCCCCGTGAGTGCATGTCGCATCTGCCAGCGCCAATCATACCAGTTTTTCTCGAAGGTCGCTTTCACATCAAAATGCGACATGCGTCTTGGGAAGAGCCGCACTGATACGCGCCTTCTCTGCATCAGACAGGTGACAACGTACTAACGACAAAACTTGCAAGCGGTTCCAACCGCTCAAATCCTCTGGCAAGCAAACCAAGGGACACCCATTGAGATCAAGCCTGCGCAAGGCAGGCAACCCTGTCATCCAATCAGGGATCGTTTTGATCGGATTATGGCTTAAACTAATATCCTCAAGCAGGGGTAACGCGCGTAAACATTCAGGCACTTGATCAAATTTATTATAGCAGAGGTAAATACGCTGCAGACGAGTCAACCCAACATATGTTGGCGGCAACGTCGTTAACGCATTGTTGTTCACTCGTAGCCATCGCAAGCTCTTAAGTTGGCCTAATTCAGGAGCCAGCGTTGTGAGATGGTTACGATCTAAATTGAGGTAGGTCAATGAAGAAAGGCCGGAAACAGCAGCAGGAAGTGTCTGCATTCCGTTATCGGTAAGATAGAGATGCTCAAGCGCAGGCAGTTTAAAGACCTCCATCGGCGCATTGGACAGCGCTGTTGCTGAGAGATCCAGACGTTTAAGTGTCTGAAGCTCAGCCAAACCTGATAAAGAGCTTAATCCTTGAGCTCCACGCAACCAAAGCATGGAAAGGCGCGGCATTGTGGCCAACTCCGCAGGCAATCGCGTCAACGACTGCCCCGCCAGATTGACACAAGCAACGGTGTCCCGCTTCTCAATCGCATCGGCCATACTCGTTGCCGTAATGGGCCGATATGGGGTTTCTGCATGTTTGAAACAGCCAGAGCTAAAGACCAGCAACCCAGTCAGAAAAATTGAAATCATCCACTTCATTTGCGTTTCGTCCTCTATCCGGTTA
>CAZSUM010000259.1:0-1545 GCA_964610015.1 uncultured Lentisphaeraceae bacterium | reverse complement strand
ATAAGGACTCAAAGAACATGAGACGCGTTATCCTTGCCTGTTGTCTCGCACAGGCACTTCGTGCAAATGAACCTGTTATCCAAATCACCTTCCCGCCAGCAGGCTCATGCGTTGCCTCAAGTGAGCGTGTCTTTATCATTGGCTCAGTCACGCCAGCAGACGCTCCGTTACGTGTAAACGGAGAGTCCCTAAAACCCTATCAAACCGGGGGGTTTCTCTATATGGCGCCTGTAACCTCAGGCACCAACAACGTGATTTTCCAAGCAGGAAAAACGATTTTGACTCATTCCTTCAAAGTGATGCAGCCAGCCGTGCCCGCGTTTGACAACACCTGTTTAAGCATGCCCGAGCCTCGATGTGCTTTGGGAGTTTTAACAGGAGAGGTGGTCAATCTTTCCTGCAGGGCTCCCAGCGAAAAAACCGTCTGTGCAATGGTCGGCGAACGGATCATCACGCTTAACCCACATCCTGATGATGCGACACGCTATAGGGGGAGTCTTTCCTTTAACTCTCCCGCAGAGTCGGTTCCAATTGTGTTCTTCTCTCAAGGTTTGGCAGACCTGCCTGCATCTGAACTGACGGTGCGCACACAATGGCCTACCTATTTAGTCACGGGGCCACTTTTTGAGACTCGGGCCCGTGGTCAACCGGGACAAGGGAATACGATCGCATTTCTAACACCCCAACTCCAAGTACAGGGAGCCGGGTTTATCGGGCCCTACATCCGTTTTTGGTTGGCAAACCAACTCTGTTTTGTTTCAAGCCACCACGTTTCCGAGCAACCCCCAGAAACATCCCTTCCACCTCGCGATTTACCACTCCCGGATCTCACTCAAGGGTATGCCATACCCCCTCCCAAAGGTAAACAACCAACGGACATGCTGATTGTGCTGGATCCAGGCCATGGAGGAAGTGCTTTAGGCGCGGTAGGCCCAACAGGCACAACTGAAAAAGAGGCGAATTTAATTCAAAGCCTCGAAATAAAGAAAGTCCTTGAAGATGCGGGCTATCATGTTTTGTTGACACGAGACAAAGATGTGGATCTCGGTTTGTATGAACGGGCTCAACTGGCCTATGAAAAGCATGCTGATGCCTTTATCTCTATCCACTACAATTCTTGTGGCTCGGCGGGCAATCCTTGTGAGTCACGCCATATTGCCAGCTATGCGTGGAACGACATCGGATTACAACTTGCCAAGGCCCTCCATCCGCATTTGGCAGCCATCACCCCTATTCCAGATGGCGGCGTACGGACAGCGAGCTTTGCTGTTTGTCGCAATCCCGCCATTCCCTCCTGTCTACTTGAACTCGATTTTATCGCCTGCCCGATTGGTGAAGAACAGCTCCAGCAACCCGAGCAACGTCAACGGGTTGCCCAAGCCATTTTGGCGGGTCTGCGAGAATGGGTCAAATAACAAGAAAAGGAAGAACTGGCACTCGCTGGCTTCACCTGATTTATGACGCCATTTATCAATCAAAAAATCCGACTGCATCAGCTTGCAACGTTGCAAGGTGATCCGGTTGCCAATAAAGAAGAGATCTTGC
>CAZSUM010000258.1:0-4243 GCA_964610015.1 uncultured Lentisphaeraceae bacterium | reverse complement strand
TGAGTCTGTTCCACGGCTTTCGAGACGTTCTGCAAGTTCATATAGGGAGGGGGGATTGATAAAGATGTCCACAAAGGCCATTTTTAGCGGGTTGTCGTCAGGGAGTGTAGCGACATGTTCACGGATCTGAGATGCACCCACCACATCAATATCAAGGAGCATGCACTGCCTTTCTCGCAAGACTTCGTAAATCGGGTCCTTAAGAGTTCCATAATAGTTACCATGGACTTTAGCGTACTCAAGAAACTGATCTTCAGCAATCAACCGCTCAAACGTTTCTGGCAGAAGAAAATGATAATCCACGCCCTCCTCTTCGCTCCCACGCGGCTGACGCGTTGTACAGGAAATAGAATAGCAAAGTTCAGGATAATGCTGGATTAGCATGTCGCACAAGGTTGTTTTTCCGGTACCAGAGGGTGCTGAAAGTACAATAAAAAGCGGTCGCATCAGGTGACTCCTTTTGAAAAGCGCTCTATTTTACCTGCTCTTGCCTTTGGATCAAAGGCAAAACATGAGGTAATGGACAGCAATTAAAAGATAGGCGTAACGTGTTTGATACTCGTGGGCTTTGTTAGGGTAAACTCCCAGTTGAAAACCAGAACTGATTTGTTATGCTATGCAGATAGTAAATAGATGCCTTCGGGTTAGCGAAAGGATTTTAGGATGAGACATGTTTATGCGGTGATTCTAGCCGGTGGAAGTGGAGAGCGGTTTTGGCCTCTGAGTACAAAAGCTAGGCCCAAGCAGTTTATTTCACTTTTTGGTGGCCGTCCGTTGCTGGCCTTGGCTGTTGAACGTTTGCAGGGGTTGATTCCCTCTGATCGGATTTTGATTATTACGGCGGCACATCTAGTGGAACAGACGGCTGAAGCCGCGTGGCATGTGCCACGTGCGAACATTATCGGGGAACCGTGCAAAAGGGATACCGCGCCTGCGATTGCACTTGCCTGTGGACTTATTCGACAACGAGATGCTGAAGGGGTGGTGTGTCTGTTGACCGCTGATCAGTTGATGAATGATGTTGAAACATTTCGCGTGACGTTAGCTGATGCGGCCAGTGTAGCTGGCTCATCGGATGCGATTGTGACGATCGGAATTAAGCCTGATACACCGGCCACAGGTTTTGGCTATATTGAGGCTGATGCGGTCATTGAATCGCGAACCGTAACGCGTTTCAATAAAGTGAAGCGATTTGTTGAAAAACCAGATGCCTATACGGCTGCCCGTTATGTGGAGAGTGGGCGCTATTATTGGAACGCAGGGATGTTCATCTGGCGGGTCGCAACTATGTATGCCGCATTGGAAGCGTATGCTCCCGAGTTGGCTCAACTCTGTGATGCCGTGACAGCAACTGAATCAACCGAGGCCCTTCAGGGATTGTTACAGCGCGTCTATCCGTCTCTTCGGTCGATTTCGATCGACTACGCGGTGATGGAACATGCGCAGAATCTCGTAATGGCACAGGGTTCGTTTGGGTGGGATGATGTCGGGTCATGGCCTGCTGTTGGCGGACACTTCTCTCCTGACCTTGCTGGTAATGTGGTGGTTGGCGCTTGTGAGTCGATGGAGTCTCTCAATAACATTGTTGTTTCAGAGAATCGGTTGACTGCGCTGATTGGCGTCAGCAATTTAATCGTTGTGCAGTCTGAAAATGTCACATTGATTTGTCCCAAAGATCGAGCTGAAGAGGTGAAGAAACTTTTGCCACGAATTGTGAAAAGACCAGACGGGGAGAAATTCGTCTGAAACAGTCAAATAAAACGCATGAGATCCGTCGCTTTAAGTTGACGCTATCGTATGATGGGACGGGGTATGCTGGTTGGCAAGTTCAATCACGTCATCCCAGTGTTCAACAGACACTGGAAGAGGTGTTGTCAGCGATCACAGAGCATTCGGTTAAAGTGCATGGGAGTGGACGCACAGACCGAGGCGTTCATGCACGTGGGCAGGTGGCGCATGTGGATCTAACCTGTCGTTTAAGTGCCGAGGTGCTCATGCGGGCGCTTAATGCCCGTCTTCCAGCAGATATCCGTGTTCTACGGATGAGTGTAGCGGATCCTGATTTTCACGCCCGTCGCTCTGCACAGGGCAAGGAGTATCGGTATTCTGTTTGGAATGGACCGATTGTGATGCCTGAACGGCGCTTCTATGTTAATCAGGTGACCTATTCCCTTGATCTAAAGGCCATGCAACGTGCGGCCGCTTATTTTGTTGGTCAGCATGATTTTGTCTCCTTTACAGCCAATGGACACAGTGCTGTGCTGAGTACGGTGCGGATGATTTTTGACATGCGTGTGAGTCAAAAAGGACGTGAAATTCTTTTTCGTGTGAAAGGCGAAGGGTTTCTCTACAAGCAAGTCCGTAGCATGGTGGGTTTTCTATTGCGTGTGGGGGAAGGCGCCGAGCAACCCGAAGCGGTGCGTGAACTTCTTGCCGAGGCTGCGCCGCGTCAGCCTCGGGTTCCTTCAGCACCCGCCCAGGGTCTCTGCTTATGGCGTGTATGGTATTGATCTTAACAGTCAAGGAGGTCTTGTGCAGCAGGTGACAGAGGTGGTCGACCAAGCGTTGTCTCTTATTGGCACGCAAAAGGAGGATCTGATTGCTTTGTTGCAGGCGGTGCAGGATGTTTATCACTATGTGCCGTCGCCTGCCTTGGTTCTGCTTGCACAACGGCTGGGTCTCAGCGAGGCCGAGGTGACCGGAGTTGTCACCTTCTACAGTCAGTTTCGGTTGCGAGCCGCAGGGCGTCACTGTGTTAAGGTTTGCGTGGGAACGGCCTGTCATGTCAAAGGCGCTGAACGCACGTATGAAGCCTTTCGCCGCGAGTTGGGCATTGCGGATGGAACGGATACTGACCCTTCTGGTGAATTTACCGTTGAAAAAGTGGCCTGCCTCGGGTGTTGTATGTTGGCCGTGGCTGTACAGGTGGATGGTGTTATCTATGGTCAGGTTTCGGTGCCGCGTGTGCCCGCTGTGATTCGCGATGTGAGGGCCGCTTCAGGAACTGGTGACGTGCAGAAGGGGGCTGTGCAGGCGGATGCTGGCGCATGGGTGCGGCTGTGCGCCTGCTCAAGTTGTGCGGCGGCAGGAGCCGCGGCGGTCTTGCAAGAAATTCGACGCGTGGTGCATGTTCGGCGGCTCCCTGTTTCTGTGCGTGAAGTGGGGTGTACTGGAGGATCTTATCATGCACCACTTATTGAGGTGGTCTTGGAAGATGGACGTCGGTTCCGATATGGACGCGTTCAGGTTAAAGATGTCGAATCGGTTTTACTCGCGCATGTCAAACCCGTTCGCATAGCTACGCGAATGCAGGCGACCTTACGTGCTTGGGCAGAACAGTTCTTTGCTGGGGACCAGGAGGAGCCCCCCGTGCGGTTCCCCTTGAGTGTAAGAGATCAGGCCGATGCGGGATATTGGCTTTGTCAGCGTCGAATCGCAACGGAAGGTGCGGGTGAATGGGCGCCTTTGAATTTTAACGATTACTGTCAGCACGGCGGATTTTCAACCTATCGCGCGTGTCTTTCTGGCGCATACTCACCTGAAAAGATCATTGAGGAGATTACGCAAGCCGGGTTGCGTGGTCGTGGTGGCGGTGGATTCCCAACAGGGCGTAAATGGAGGGCTGTGGCACAGGCTCATACTGCAGCAAAGCAAGCGGGCCAGAGTTGTCAAGCATGGGTTGTTTGCAACGGGGATGAAGGCGACCCCGGAGCGTTCATGGACCGTATGTTGTTGGAGTCATACCCGTTTCGCGTATTGGAGGGGTTGATGATCGCAGCCTTGGCGGTGGGCGCTGAAACCGGTGTACTTTACATCCGTCACGAGTATCCATTGGCTGTGTCGCGTATCCGTGAAGCGATTTGTCTGCTCAACCAAGAAGGGCTGCTTGGACCCGACATCCCGTGGCCTCTGAGATTACGGGTGGTCGAAGGCGCTGGTGCGTTTGTCTGTGGCGAAGAAACGGCCTTGCTAGCAAGTGTGGTGGGTCAACGTGGCGTACCGCATGTGCGCCCGCCGTATCCAGCTGAGGAGGGATTGTTCGGTTGTCCAACACTTGTGAACAATGTCGAAACCCTTGCATTGGTTCCTTGGATTCTGCGCTATGGCGCTGGAGCGTTCCGCGAGATCGGAACGGCTGGCAGTCCTGGAACCAAGGCCTTTGCGTTAGCAGGTAAAGTTGTGAGGGGCGGCTTGGTTGAGGTGCCGATGGGCTTGACCTTGCATGAAGTAGTCACACAGGTTG
>CAZSUM010000257.1:4050-4262 GCA_964610015.1 uncultured Lentisphaeraceae bacterium | reverse complement strand
TGTTTGTCATGGAGGTTTTGGGTGATCCAAAACAGTCCGCTGTGTCTCCTTGGATAAATCTAGAAGGTGTCGGTCTTTTCAAACGAGGAGATTCTCGGTTTACGAATCTGTTCCGTCGCGGTGATGGTGGATATGCTATCCTTCGTATTCCTGCTATTGCAGTGACGTCCAAAGGGGTTGTGCTGGCAATCTGTGAGGGCCGTGAAAGTGGC
>CAZSUM010000257.1:0-4040 GCA_964610015.1 uncultured Lentisphaeraceae bacterium | reverse complement strand
AGATCATGGCAACGTGGATCTTGTGATGCGCCGGAGCCTTGATGGCGGAAAGACGTGGAGCGAACTGAAGCTCCTATACGAGGAGGGTGGCGATAAAAAAGTAACGATCGGAAATCCTTGCGTTGTCACGGATTCTGAAAGTGGTGCGGTGTTTCTTGCAGTTTGCCGGAATAATCAGGATGTTTTTATTATCCGTAGTGGTGACGATGGTTTGACATGGGAAAAACCAGAGGATCTCACTGCTCGGATAAAGGATACCTCGTGGGGCTGGATCGCCACGGGTCCAGGTCATGGAATTCAACTGATGCGAGGGCCGCATAAAGGTCGTCTTGTGATTCCCTGTGATTGCGAGGTAAGGGGGATTGAAGGCGGAATCGCTGAGTCCGGTCATTCGTTTGTCATTTTCAGTGATGATCACGGTACCTCTTGGACGCGAGGCGGTGTTACGAGCAAAGGCATGAACGAATGCGAAGTTGTTGAACGTTCGGATGGAAGCCTTTTGTTGAGTATGCGTAATTATCTCGGAAAAGAACGTCGGGCGTTTGCTGTCAGTCGGGACGGAGGCGTCTCTTGGTCATCTCCGGTTCTCCATCCCCAAGTTTATTGCAGCGTATGTCAGGCCAGTATTTTGCGTTATTCTTTTGAGCCTAGCAACGTAATGCTTTATACAGGGCCTGCATTGGGTCGGAGACTGATGACGATGCGAGTCAGTTTTGATGAGGGGCAGACATGGCCGATTGCGAAACTACTGTATGGGCGTCAGACATCCTATTCCGACCTAGTCCGACTCTCTTCCGGGGAGATTGGGTTGCTCATGGAAAACGATGATCACACGGTGATAAGTTTTGTCTGTTTCAGTTTGTCGGAAATTGTGCCGTTCGAATTCCACCCATAAGATACGATAACAACACTCAAAAGAAGGAGTTTGTCGGACGGATATTCCGCCTACAGAAGGAGGAAACAGAAATGAATAAACGAGACAGATAGTGATGCTGGCCCAGATGGAAGAGTAGCGACGAATCATTAAAACACAGGACGAGATTTTATGAAAAGACACGGAGTGACAAGATCATGAGAATAAAAGCGTTTGTTGCGATTGCATGGTGTGCGATAGGAACGATGTCTGGTATGGCGGAAGAAGCGGTGTTTGTGAAAAACGGCAAGGCGGAGGGGCTTTGTGTGACGGATCCGAGTGCCGCATGGCAAGAGGTGGGTGCGGCGGTCGTGTTGCGTCACCCCAGCGCCCTCTTTTTTGGCAGTCAGATGCTAGGCGCGGGTGAGGTGACCGTTCGTATACGTATGGCCGTCGACGAGCTTGCCGGTTCGGCGGCCAGCGTGGTCATCGACGAGCAGAACCACTTCGGGATCGAAGGCGGCACAAAGAAGATGTTTTTGCAGGGGCCGCTTTTTGGCGGGGTCAGACTTGACCGGGACCCGCCGCTGGCGGTACGTGATGGCAAGACGTTTGAGTTGCTTATCCGGCGCATGAAAGACGAACTGACCTTTATGATCGAGGGTGAAAAGGTGCTGAGCGTGTCCGACACGCGCAAGGCCTTCGGGTCGGTGGCGTTGCGTCCGTGGCGCAGCACCCTGCGGGTTTTTGCCTTTTCCGCCGAGGCCGACTCCTTCAGCAGCATGAAGGAACGGGTGGATCAAGAGCAGCGCTGGAAACAGGGGGCGAAGTTTCCTGTCGTCGACCTATCGGTCGACACGGCTCGGCAGACCGTGATCGCGGCTGGGACGACCAATGTTTATCAGGGGCATCCGATGACGGTGCTGATGGCTGATGGCAAAACCATTTTTGCCGTGTGGTGCATCAACCACGGCGGCGCGGCGGGGCCGATGGCCCGCAGCGACGACGGCGGCAAGACGTGGACGCGACTGGATGACCAAATGCCGGAGGGTTTCAGGACACATCAAAACTGTCCCAGCATCTACCGACTGACTGATCCGCAGGGAAAAGAGCGCGTGTGGGTCTGGTCGGCGGCGCGAGGGAGTCGCAGAGGACTGGCCATGCCGAGTATTATGAGTGAGGATGGGGGAGTGACTTGGAAGGAAATGCCGCCACTGGGGGATGCGTTTCGGTGTGTGATGGCTTTCAGCAGTATAGTTCAGCTCAAGGGCGGAGCTTATCTGGGGCTCTTCCATCGCGGACCGAATGGTGCCGACCGTGCGCCGCTGGAGGTGGTTCAATCGGTGACGAAGGACGGGGGGTTCACATGGTGCGATCCGCGCGTGGTGGCAAAGGTCGAGGGTAAGAACCCGTGCGAGCCCTACGTATTCCGGTCGCCAGACGGGAACGAGCTCTGTTGCCTGCTGCGCGAGAACACGCACAAGGATTACAGCCTTGTGATGTTCAGCACGGACGAGGGCGCGACGTGGAGCACGCCGAATGACACGTCGTGGGCGCTCACGGGCGACCGCCATCGCGGCGTGCAAACACAGGACGGGCGGCTGGTGATCGCGTTTCGCGACCAAGCACCGTTCTCGCCCACCAAAGGACACTTCGTTGCGTGGGTTGGCACGTACGATGACATTCGGCAGGGGAAGCCGGGACAGTATCGCGTCAAATTGCTACATGGCCACAAGCTGTTCGATCTCGGCTATCCGGGCATGGAACTTCTTCCGGATGATATGATTGTGGCGACAACATACATCAAATATTGGAGCGACGAGCGCAAGCACTCGGTAGTCTGTACCCGTTTTAAGCTGGAAGAGTGTGGCCAAAGGGTTAAACCGTAAGGACACAACGCACTGGATATTTAATTATATTCAGAATACGTCACTTTTAAAGGGGTCTAGCCAAGCAGCCAATGGTTTGTGCCATGAATCGCCGGTAGCAGTGAACAGTTCTGGACGCGTTGCTTCAGGTCCTGTTCGGAGGGTAGCGCCATCACCTGCATTCAGGAGAATGACCATATTCACAAGCAAATCACCGCGATCGACCCTGTCTGAACTGGCGTAGACTGATTTTTCACCAGCCATGACGACCTGTGTTGCTAGAGTGCCACAAACCGGATCACACGCGAGCAACGCAACGGCTTCGGAATCAATCTGCCACTCAGCCGAACGAAAACGGATGAGTCGTATTGCGCGTTGAACATGAGGAAGTGTCGCTTTTGTATCGGCGAACGCCACACCATCTAAGAAGACGACATGGATGGCCTGTCGATGTAACCATGCCGTGAGTTCAACTGTTGCAGCATCTGGTTTTCCAAGAATCAGCACGACAGGCGCTGGTTGCTGAGTACTGGGGAGTAGTCGCGGGACCAGCATCTGGCCCGAAAACTCGGTGCACGTGGTAGGCCAGAGCGTTACCGCACGTCGTTTCCACTCTGACCAAACCTCTGGCTCGGCTAAGCAGAGCAGGGGAAGTAGGGTGAACAGACTGATCCAGATTCGTTTAAGTGTCATATCGATTCACTCACTTCTTTTTCTTTTTCTTCGCTTTTTTGACTACTTTGACGGGTTCGTAATTTACGAGGCTTTTATCAAGAAGTACGCCGGGTCCGTCATACAAGGGGACATCGGTAAAGGTCACAACCCCATCCGCCATTTGCATCTGTTCTGGGGCCAGTTCGTAGACAACTCCAGTAATCAAGTCGAGCCAAACCGGCTCTTTAAATTGGCCCCCTTTAACCGTTACTTGGGTTTTTATAATATCCGAGTTGTTTCCTGGAATCTCGGTACTATCCCAGAATGTAATGAGATCCATTCCGCTCTTTTTGTCACGAAATGCAAATTTTGAGATGATCCGGTCAGTACCGGTTATGGCCACCTCATTTTCAGGCATGCGTTTCAAGGCATCGTTGAAAAGCGTGACCACATTTTGAACCGTATAGTAGCAATCTTTAACTTTGATAATCGAGTTGTCTGGATTGGTTTTAAGTAATCCATATCGAGAGATGAAATTCTTGTGATAGGAGATGTCCGAGATGGTGAAAACAGAGGATTCGATTCCATATCCAATGTCGCAAAGCATACGTCGCGCATTCCATTTGGATTGAGAGTACTCTGTCCAATCAATTCCTGAAAGGGCA
>CAZSUM010000256.1:0-4271 GCA_964610015.1 uncultured Lentisphaeraceae bacterium | reverse complement strand
CCAGGCATGGAACGCTTCCTTTTATATCTGCGGCATTTAACTTTACAATTTTCGTTCCTTTTATATCTGCGGCATTTAACTTTACAATTTTCGAATTATTTAAAAGGGGAACTGAGGCGTGCACGAAAATGGCATCATGGGTATTATTTGCAGCTAAGTTTCTAAGTTTTGCAAAAAACGGGGGCATTTTCTGTTAAACTCGAAGTGAAAAGTTAAACGATCCTATTTTTGGGAGTGTAGTTTTATGCTCTTATTTCGTGGGTTTTACATATCTGGTAGCAATCCGTTCTCTGCTGAGGGGAGATCATGGCACATCTCGTGCTTATTTTTAATTGGTGTGTTAACAGGCATATTTCAATCGTTCTCGATATTGGACAGAGAAGACGTGTGGACTAGGGTAGGGGGAGCTCGCAATGGCAAGGATTTTGATAGCTGATGATGATCGACAGGTTTTGTGCCTCGTTCAGCGTTTGTTGAATGATGCCGGATATGAGACGCGTGAAGCGTCGAATGGTCTTTCGGCTCTTCAGTTCTTCCACACTTTCTTTTTTGATTTGATCATCACCGATTTGAGGATGCCTGGCATGGATGGGATGGGTTTTATTAATGAGGTCCGACAATTGGAACCAGCTGTTCCGATCATTGTTTTAACGGCTTATGCTGTGCCTGAAGTCACGGAGTGTGACAATAACAAAGGGAAGTTCATCTATATGGCGAAACCCTTTGAAATCGACGCGTTACTGGGATGTATTACTGAGGTTCTCAGTTGCGCTTCACGGTCATATGCGTGTTCTTGAACGCGGGTTCCGTGTCGAGAGCGGAGGCAGCTGATTTGTTTAGGTTACCATGCGCTATCAACACATCATTTGGGATTGGAACGGGACCTTACTGGACGACGCGCAAGCGGGCCTCAATGCGGTTAATACTATGCTCGTGGCTCGTGCGTTGCCTTGTATTGACATGCACCGCTATCGGGAGTGTTTTGGATTCCCGGTCAAAGACTTTTATCGAGATATCGGATTTTGCCTCGAGTGCGAAGACTGGGATACCATGGCGCATGAATATCACGATCTTTTTCTGTCGGACCGTTCATTGCAACTACATGAACGAGTCGTAGATGTCTTAGAGTATGTTCGATATCAGGGCCTTGCCCAGTCGGTTCTCTCGGCCTCAGAGCAGACGATGCTGACTGAGATGCTTGATACGTTTGGCATCGCGCACTTTTTTGAGAATATCCGTGGCACAGACAATCTTTACGGGTATTCCAAGCGTGAGCTGGGGGTTGAGTTATTGGCTGGTCTTACAAGTTCTCCATGCCACGTGCTGATGATTGGCGATTCACTACATGATCGTGAAGTGGCGGATGCGCTTGGCGTTGATTGTGTGCTGATTGCGCAGGGGCACCAATCTTTTCCACGCTTAGCAGTTGGTCAGAACGTGGTTCTCCATCGGATCGATGAACTTAGAAGCTGGCTGAACATGTGAGTCACGATTAGGGCTTCATTTCTTCTGCTGCTTTTACGGCATCTTGAATGGCGCGTTCCGCCTTGACGTCAGGCAATTGAGATTGCGTTTTGATCCTGTTGCCAACAGAAATGATGGTAAACGATGCCAAAAGAGTCAAAATCCCGAGGGCCAAAAACAGCCGGGTGCGGTTTGTGACGCCCTTCCATTCGCCGAGAAACAGACCGATCGTTGTGCTAAAAAGAATGGCAGACCCCATCACAATGCCAAATCCAATGTAGGCCAGTTCCCCCATGGCGGGTTCACCAATTTTTTGAAAAACAAACTGCAACGCCCAAATCACACCGGCTATTCCCGCAAAGATAATATTTTTAGCAACAGGGACTCTGCGATTCACATAATCACTCAAGGTGTTATTTTTGATGTTTTGCCAGATGCACCATGCAACATTCACGACAAAGCCACCCATCAGCACGACGAGTAGCACGGGCATTCCCTGCCATTTCGAGAGTGTACCTGAGTGTACTGCGGCAGTCTGCAATGCGTCACCACTTTGCAAGCCGAAGTTCATGCCAGCACTTGCGATGCCCGAAAACAGGGCAACCAGCATACCTTTTTTGAAATCAAACTCAGCGACAGACTGTCGCTTCTGTTCATCAGAGAGTTCATCCTCTTTTGCTTTACCCGCTAGTCCGACAAACCCGATGCCAACGATTGACATACAGATGCCGATGAGGACCACTCGTGATCCCCCGTCTTGAACCAAGTCCCCCATGTGCCCGGTAACAATAGGCGGGATCAAAGTTCCGGTTGCAGAGCAGAGTCCGCATCCAATTGCCAGTCCCAGTCCGATTCCCAGATAGCGAATCATCAACCCCCACGTTACGCCACCAATACCCCAAAGCGCGCCAAAAAGGGCGCATCGTGCGATGACTGCAAGAGGGGCTTCCTTTAGCAACGTGGTTAAATTGGGTACGGTGTTCCACGCCAAGAACCAGGGAAATAGCAAAAGGCCAAAGAGGGCGTAAAACAACCAGTAACTCTCATACGCCCACCCTTTGATCTTTTTAAAAGGGAGCGCAAAAAGGGCTCCCGCTAACCCTCCCAACATAAAGAGAATCATTCCTGTAGCAGGGCTTGCTGCGTCCATAAGCATGAGAGCCTCCACGTTAGTCATAAATAAAATAAACGATTAGTTTTAGATAATACAGTTTTTGAATTTATGGGGTAAAGCTGAAAACATTTTTTATTGCGATTTCGCGTGGCCACCTTGTTTGGCAGCTACGAGGATCTCTGTTGCTATATTCTTGTCGTACGGCGGTAAGTTAGCATGGCGTGAACCAAAAAACGACCTTGCCCCCGGTTTACGGGTGATGATACGTTTACCTCGAAAATGTGTTTGATTTTTTAACAAACAAGGGGGGGAGCATGAACAGTCGGGTATTGGTCTGCACGATGGGGGTGGTCAGTTTGTTGTGGGGTGTCAGTGCGACAGGCGCCGAGACGTCAAACGGTTTTCCGGACTTGTCTTCCCATATCGTCACGCCGCCTTCTAAACCCGCTCCGCGTTTTAACGGTGCCGCCGTGTTCGGCGTGCGTCCGGGAAGCCCAATTCTTTACACACTGGCGGTGTCAGGACAGCGCCCCATGCGCTTTTCCGTAGCGGGTTTGCCAGAGGGTGTTTTCTTCGATGCCGAGCAAGGACGCCTCAGCGGGTCTGTAAAAATACCGGGAACCTATGCGATCCGGTTGTATGCAAAGAACGCAGTGGGAAAGGCAACCCGAACGCTACGTCTGGTCGTGGGGAATGCGTTCTCGCTGACGCCGCCACTGGGCTGCAATACCTTCGGAGGGCTGGGCCCTGCTGTGGACGAGAAGGGGGTACGAGCCTCTGCTCAGGCAATGGTGAAAAAACTGCTCGATTTCGGTTACTGTTACGTCAATATCGATGATGGCTGGCAGGGTGAGCGAGGTGGAAAATACAACGCGCTCCAGCCAAATAAAAAATTTGGCGACATGAAAAAGATCTGCGATGACTTTCATGCGATGGGGCTCAAGGTGGGCCTCTATTCGACACCCTGGAAAACCAGCTACGCTGGGCTTCCGGGCGGGTCGAGCGACCACGCGGACGGTACGTGGGAACGGATACCCGGCGGTACCAAGAAGGGCTGGACGCACGGTCAGTACCGCTTTGAAATCAACGACGCGTTGCAGGTCGGCGACTGGGGTGTGGATTATTTTAAATACGATTGGAACATCAAGAATACGATCAACCTCGCCATGGAAATGAAAGTTGCGCTGTTGGCAACTGGGCGCGACATTGTGCTTGAACTCTCAAATACTGCACCGTTGGAAAAAGCCGATGCCTTGACACAGATTGGTAACATGACGCGCACTGATGGCGATTTAGTCGACGTTTGGGTGAAAGAACAACTCAACGACCCCGCGAAGCAGAAATGGGCGCTGGGGGTTCGTGACCTATGGGTGGCGCACAAAAAGTGGGAAAAGTTCAATAAACCTGGGCACTGGAATATGCCCTGCCCCTTGCGCGTAGGAATGCTCGGTGGCTGGGATGGTAAACCGTTACGACCTTCGCGATTAACACCTGATGAGCAGTTCAGCCATGTGAGTCTCTGGTGCTTGTGGGCATCGCCCATCATCATTGGTGCGCCGCTCGACAAGCTTGATGCATTTACGCTGAGCTTGCTGACGAACGCGGAGATGCTCGACATCAATCAGGACCCACTCGGGCTTCAAGCGCGAAACATTGATGTAGCCGGAGGCGAAGCGCTCATCAAGACGTTAGA
>CAZSUM010000255.1:0-4290 GCA_964610015.1 uncultured Lentisphaeraceae bacterium | reverse complement strand
GGCCATTTCCATTATTGGGTCACTGCGTGAGTTCATCGGCAATGGATCCATCACCCTCTGGGGAACGTTCGCGTGGAGTGCCATTCATAATCGTGCCATGGTGCTTTTCATTCTGCCAGCAGGGGGATTCATCTCTCTGGGACTGATCCTCGCTTTAATCAACCACCTGCAAGCGGCCGCAGCACGCCGAAATGGGTTTCTCCCACCCCGCCCGCTTGAGCTTGACTGCCGCCACTGCGCGCTTTGCCACATCGACAAGTAATCCGCCAACGCACACGACGTACCGTGCACGATCAGACGTAGAGGCTTCTGCTTCTTCTGATCCAGCAAAGCGTTGCGCAGGGGTTCGCAGAAGAGATCATCGACTCTTGCGCCAAAGGCTCAGTGCAACCAACAAGCCAACGGCAAAACCGACTAGAAAAACAATCCCGATCAAGGCCGCACTCGAGAGTGTCATGCTAAAGAAAAGAAAGCGGATGGGCATCGGGCGCGTATTCTGAAGAATCGCGACCAGTGCCAGCAGAACCAGAACCAGAACACAGATGATTCTCAGTTTACGCATATCTGTTCTCTCCCAACAACGGCTTTTTCATCTCACACAGACGCGCTGTTATTTGAGTATTGCGCACGCTGGCTTAAGCCCCTCCGCCGATGCCGTCAGTTTGATCACGTCCGTTGTACCCGCTTCACGGCGGACCACGGCCATTGCTTTACCAAAATAGAGCGGATGACTTGCCACCTCGGTAAAGGAGTCCAAGCCCCGTGCATTTCCATTACCCACTGCAACAAGCTCTCCAGGTCCCTCAAGAGCAAAGCTGATACGCTGCGTCGCCAACGGATCACACGTTTCTTGAGCATCGACAACATCCACCTGCACAAAAACCACGCTCTCTCCATCAGCAGGCACCACGGCGTGTTCTGGCGTCAGACGAACGGCCACCGCCGGGCCAGCGGTTCGGATCACCTGCTCAGCAATTTTCTTGCCCTTTTCGTAAGCAACCGCCTTTAGTTCGCCAGGTTCATAGGCAACCTTTAACCAACGCAGGCGATAGGTGTCACAGATGTCGTAGTAGGAATTGTCCATCTGTTGGTCCGAAAGCGTAACTTCGCGAATCGAGGCCCATCGTCCCTTGTTAAGATCGGTGAACATCACGCGGACATACCGACCCATGGCCGGTTTGTCGATTGTCATCGGAGCGGAGTCACCTAACTTCTTGATAAAATGAGGGTGCCAAGTAACCCCATCATCGGAGATGAGAATCTCGAAGCCATACCCCTTGGGGTCGTTCTCGAAAGCCACTGCGAGAAAACGAAAGGCCGTGCGGTTGCCAAGATCGACCTGCCACCACTGCGGTGAAGCGTCGCTGGAAGCGCACCAACGCGTGTCGTGCTTGCCGTCGAGTGCATTCGCGGCAAGATTGGTGTGATTTGCGGTCTCGACCGTCGAGGCGGTCGCAACCTTGCCAGCAGCGAAGTTAATGGGTTTGGGTTGTGACTGACCTTTCATGCGACGGCCAAGGGATTTGCCGTTGAGGAAAAGCTCAGCGGAGTCGCCGCTGGTGTAGACATAGACCGGAATGGTTTGACCGACGCGGTCTGGCCAGGTCCAGTGCGGCAGAATATGGAGGGTGGTCGCCGTTTTGTTCCAGTGACTGCGATAGAGATAAAAGCGATCTTTCGGCACACCCATGAGATCGACGATCCCAAAGTAGGCACTACGTGCGAGCTTCTCCTGCGGAAAATCCTTTAGCGCTAAATACTGCATATAGGGATACGGTTCGCCGAGATAGTCGAAGCCCGTCCAGACAAACTCGCCACCGCAGTAGGTGTCGCGTTCCATACGCTCGAACTCTTTATCGGGGATGTCAGACCATGGCGCCGAATTGTAATCGTAGGAATCAACTTCAAAGTCCGCAATCGCATAGTCCATCTTGTTGGAGGGTAACACTGGAGCGTAGTAGCCATAACTGCTGACCGTGGAAGCCGATTCGGAGTAGAGGACCGGCTTGTTTGGATAAGCACGGTACATGTTGGCATACTGACCCTGATAGTTCCACCCTGTGATATCCAATGCCGCAAAATCCCCGTTGCCAATCGCCTGTCCATGGCAACACCCGATACCGACCGGACGGGTTGTATCAACGCTACGGATCGTGTCGCGGAAAAACGTGCAGCGAGCAAAGGAGGTACCGTCAGGCGAGCTCCCTTCGCCTTGGGTCGAGGCAATCTCGTTGCCGATCGACCACACAAACACGCACGGATGATTGCGATCTCGCAGCGCAAACTGTTTGAGGTTGCGCGCAATATAGGTCTCTAGGTTCTGATCCTTTTTGCGACCCGCTGTACCATCCCATTTATCAAAGGCTTCATCCCAGACAAAGATTCCCATCTCGTCACACAGGTCAAGCACACCAGGCGCGGGACAATTGTGACTCGTCCTTAGTGCGTTAACCCCCATATCCTGCAGGCGCTCAAGCTCGCGCCGCATGGCCGATTGATTGAACGCCATGCCCAGCGGTCCTAAGTCAGCATGCAGATTAACCCCTTTAAGCTGAACACGCCGACCGTTTAAATGGAATCCGTCGTTAGGCAGAAATGCAAAACTCCGAATACCAAAACGCGTGGTCTCAACATCCGTAAAACGCTCCGCCGTTACGTGAATCCGTGCCTGATAAAGATTCGGCTGGGCCAACTCCCACAGCTGCGGCGTTGCGAGTATAAAGCGCTGCGTGAATCCAACTGCGGCTCCACTAGGTAGTGCCAGTGTATTCCGTTGCTCCGCCACGGATTTCCCATCCGATCCCAGTAACGTGACGGTCACTTGCGCGGTCAGTGTTTGAGCAGTCGCATTGGTCACCGCAGAAACCACCTGAACAATTGCCTGCGCATTATTTACTTCGGGCGTGGTGATAAACGTAGCGTCATGAGCAACCTGTACTGGGTCACAAAGCGTCAGAATGACCTTCCGATAGATGCCTGCACCGGGATACCAGCGCGAGTGATGAAAGCGCGTATCCGCCCGCACAGCAATGCTATTGGGTTGTCCCGCACGAATCAGACGCGTCGCATCCACACGGAACCCCAGATATCCATAGTCCCAAGAACCCGCACGTTGCCCATTAACGAAAACCTCAGGGTTTGCCATTACCCCCTGAAAATCAAAGTACACGTTTTGACCCGCAGCCGTCGCAGGTAACGTAAACGTCTTGCGATACCACCCGACACCTGACCAAGGGAGCTTGCCCGTACCTCCACCGGCTTTGGGATCAAAGGGACCAGAAATTGCCCAGTCATGCGGCAGTCGCACCCGCTGCCAGGCTGCATCATCAAAAGAAGTAGCCGATGCGTCAATATTGGCTTGCGGATCTTTCAGAAAACGCCACTCAGCATTAAAGTCCTGTGTTGTTCGTGCGTTCAGAATAGAACAGCCCCAACACATCAAAAGTGCAACATAAAAAGACCTCATCACTCAAATCCCCCTGCCACCACCACCAAAGTTTTAACGCACGTTGACGCTGGAGGCTACTGTTTTCATTTGTACAAAATATATCGCAAATACCCTCAGAGAGCAACAGACACAACCTGTATCCAGCATCCAGTAGACCTCTGCGAAATAACCACCCAAACAGGTATCGTACATGACATGTCGACATCATTCAAAGCGACCTCCCGTTATAGTACATAGAAAGGGTTCCTTCATTTCTTGAAGGAACCCTTAAGCATCTTCGCTTATCGTTTCGTTACTCAGAAAACACATCCTTTCACGTCTTTACTTGTTCTCTCCAGTACGCCAGACCAGCGTTCTGGGGCTCTATGTCATCACTACCTTTTCTCGTATACTGCTGAAAACATCCTGATTCTTTATCTGTCAGCGATAAGTCGACTTATTGCGAACCTTTGTTTCTGTGACCTGTTGTTCAACCTAGTTGTCATTCATATGGCGTAAGTCGCCAGACTTGTTGCCAAGTCAAATCCAACGGTCGCAATCCGCTTATCGTCTGCGTGGGCATATCGCCCGATCCGTCAGTTTCCAGACCCTGCGCGGCACTCCGGCAGAACCGGTACCATGGGAGTCCAGCACTTCGAAAAGGCAAATTCTGAAACTTCCTCCTTTCTCCTTCTGTGTACCAAGAATGAGTTTTTCTAACTCAATCTTCCAAGAATGAGTTTTTCTAACTCAATCTTTGTCGATACAGTAACGTCTGACGCGTGAAGTGTCAACTCTTTATTTTAAAATTTTTAACCCGGCAGGTTGTAAAGTTAAATGCCGCATATCGTGGTCCTGTTTCA
>CAZSUM010000254.1:0-4316 GCA_964610015.1 uncultured Lentisphaeraceae bacterium | reverse complement strand
TCAATGGCTTTGTCTGGTAGAAACCGATCTTGTACATAGCGGTCTGAGAGAACGGCTGCGGATACGAGTGCTGCATCTTGAATGTGCACATTGTGATGGCGCTCGAAACGCTCTTTGAGGCCACGCAGGATGGACAGGGTGTCTTCCACTGAAGGCGCATCGACCTGCACCGGCTGAAATCGACGTTCCAGTGCTGCGTCTTTCTCCATGTGCTTACGATATTCATCCAGTGTGGTTGCGCCGATGCAATGCAGTTCACCACGCGCCAGCATAGGCTTAAGCATGTTGCCAGCATCAGAAGAGCCTTCCGTCTTTCCTGCACCCACGATGGTGTGGATCTCATCAATAAAGAGCAGGATCTGTCCATCAGAGGCCTTAATCTCATTGAGCACAGCTTTGAGGCGCTCTTCAAATTCACCACGATATTTAGCACCAGCCATGAGTGAGGTCATGTCGAGCGAGAAGATCGTTCGGTCTTTGAGTCCTTCGGGCACATCGCCACGCACAATACGCTGGGCTAACCCTTCAACAATGGCCGTCTTGCCGACACCCGGTTCTCCAATCAACACGGGGTTGTTTTTGGTCTTGCGTGAGAGGATACGGATCACATGGCGAATTTCACTGTCACGTCCGATGACGGGATCAAGTTTTCCGCTACGAGCCAGTTCCACGAGGTCACTGCCGTACTTCTTAAGAGCCTCGTATTGACCCTCTGGATTGTCGGTTGTAATGCGTTGATTGCCCCGAATCTCCTTGAGCAGTTCTAAGAGTCGTTTCGTATCAACTCCGGCATCGGCAAGCAGACGGCCACAGACTGTTTTTTTTCCTGAATCAGTCATGGCGAGCAACAAATGTTCAACAGAGAGAAACTCATCTTTCAAACGTTTAGCGTAATCCCCTGCGCACACCAGCACCTCATTGAGCGCATGGGTTACATAAATCTTGCCCTCTTCGACATCGCCGGTAACGTGAGGTTTTTGATCAAGGGCTTCTTCCACACGTGCACGCAATTGAGGAATCGCGACACCGACACGTTGTAAAAGACTGACTGCCAAGCCATCATCCATCTGCAACAAGGCCGCCAACAGATGTTCGCAATCGAGTTGTTGATGGGCATGTCGTACGGCGAACGTACGCGCACTTTGAAGTGCCTCCTGCGCTTTTTGGGTCCATTTGTTTAAATCAGTCATGGGTTCTTTCTCCTTGCGTGCAATGAATATACTAACACGCAACATTTATTGAGCACAACGCATGCCAGAGCTTAAACAGCACGCTAATCACGGGGTTCTGCAAATTCAGAGCGGTTCTGTGCGTATAACAGGGACAATATGACCATGATTTATTTCAAAGAGCTGTGACTTTGTGGCACACTTTGAACGGGAATATACACGCTGTGATCCTCGATACCGTGGACAGACCGATCGATGACATGCCGGTCATGGAGCGCGAGAGAAGAGGCTTCGATTCTACGCGGTCAAAGATTTGCGTGCTTGAGCGATGAACCATGATATCTTACTGTTAAGTGACGGTGAAGCAAACTGTGCCTGCGTGTTCATCTGCGAAAGAAGTGGGGTAACTGTTATGAGAGTTGTCGTTACAGGAGGAACCGGTTTTCTGGGGAGACGCTTGTGTGCGGAACTGATAGCGAACGGGCATGTGGTTTGTGTGATGAGTCGAGAACCAAAGCGGGTTCAAGCGGTTTGCGGTGAGGGTGTAGCAACGATTTCGTTTAAGGATCCTTGGCCAGATGCGGCTGAGTTTGATGCAGTGATTCATCTCGCAGGCGCCTCGGTGTTTGATCAGCGCTGGACACCTATGCGTAAACGCATGCTTTGGGAGAGTCGGGTTATGTTTACGCGAAGGCTCATTCAGTGGGCGTCAGCGACGGCACAGCATCCGGCTGTTTTTCTCAGTGGCTCGGCAATTGGAATATATGGTGAGCGAGGGGATGACGTGTTGGATGAAGAGGCCTTACCCAGTGATGATTTTCTCGGACGTCTTTGTGCTGCCTGGGAGGGTGCCACGCAACTGGGTTTAGAGGCTGGAATCCGTGTGTGTCAATTACGTACTGGATTGGTGTTGCATCGCTCCGGAGGGATGATGCAAAAGATGGTACCGCCTTTTCGTTGTGGGGTGGGGTGTCGTTTTGGGCAGGGTCAGCAGTGGATGAGTTGGATTCATCTGGACGATTGGGTTGGGTTGGTTATTCGCTTATTGGAAGATTCAAACGCGGTGGGGGCATTTAATTTGACTGCGCCAGAGCCGGTAACACACGATACGTTTACCAAGACATTGGGGCGTCTGCTGAATCGTCCGGTATGGGGACCTGTGCCCGATACGCTGTTACAATGGGTGTTGGGCGAACGCGCCTGTCTGTTGTCGGCGAGTCAGCGGGCCATTCCGGCGCGGGCGAAAGCGTTGGGGTATGTGTTTCGCTATCCAGAGTTGGAAGCTGCGCTGCGACAGGTCACAGCGCGAGAGGAAAGGGATGTGCGCGGGTGATGCTCTTTTATGAGAAACAGGTCTGGGTGGATGAGCCGGATGTTCTACTGGCCGGTGTGGATGAGGCTGGCCGAGGATGCTTGGCTGGGCCGGTGGTCGCGGGTGCGGTGATGATTGCACCGGACCTCGTTGACGCGTTGGCGGCTACGGTCTTGCTTGGATTGACTGATTCAAAGCAATTAACGGTACGCCAGCGCGAACGTTTCTTCGCGTTATTAGCGGAGACTCCCGGCATCATGACTGCAACCGGCTGGTGTACGGCACAGGAAGTGGATCGACTCAACATTCTGGTTGCGACCCATCTAGCTATGCGACGTGCAGTGGAGTATCTGCCGGTTAAAGTGGGGCATGTTTTGGTTGACGGGTTGCCGGTCAAAGGGTTGCCTTGTCCCTCAACTGCGATTGTGCGAGGAGATTCCAAGAGTCTGTTGATCGCGGCTGCCAGTGTGGTGGCTAAAGTGAGCCGGGATCGCTACATGTGTGAATTGGACACACGCTACCCTGAATACGGGTTTTCCGTCAACAAGGGGTATGGTGTCCACGCACACATGGCTGCGCTTTTTAAGTACGGCTCATGCGCCGAGCATCGGCATACGTTCAGGCCGGTGCAGGATGCGGATCAGTGGTTGCCAGGCTTATAGGAATGGCAACCACGGGCGTCAACTTTGGGGGTCAGTTAATTCTGAGCGCTTGGAAGAGGATCTTTGCCGCGAATTTTAATATGAAGTTCGCGGAGTTGTTTTTCCGAGACATCAGAGGGTGCATTCATCATCAGGTCTTGCGCCTTTTGGTTCATCGGGAAGGCAATGACTTCACGGATATTTTCCTCACCAGCCAGCAACATAACCATACGATCAACACCCGGTGCGATACCGCCATGCGGGGGTGCCCCATAGCGGAAGGCATTCAGCAAGCAGGAAAACTTATCTTCCACAACTTCAGGGCCGTATCCGGCAATTTCGAAGGCCTTGAACATAATCTCTGGCAGATGGTTACGGATTGCGCCGCTGGAAAGTTCTGTCCCGTTGCAAACCACATCATACTGATACGCGAGGACGTCTAGAGGATCTTGTTTCTGGAGTGCCTCCATGCCGCCCTGTGGCATGGAGAAGGGGTTATGAGAGAAGGCGACCTCGCCGGTTTCGGCATCTGTTTCGAACATAGGGAAGTCGACGATCCAGCAGAAACGAAAGACATTGGGATCAATCAACTCAAGTTCACGCCCCAACCGATTGCGAATTTCACCGCCGATACGGGCCGCTTTATTTGGGGTGTCGCAGACAAAGAAGATGACATCGCCATCGGTTACTTTGCCTTGCTCGGCGAGGCTCGTCAGTTCTGCAGGGGTGAGAAACTTCTGAATAGGTCCCTTGACGATGTCGTTGTCCCAGATTAGGTAAGCAAGACCTTTAGAGCCCAGTGATTTAGCAAATTCGCCCAATTTATCAAAGAAACTACGTGACTTGTTCTTGATATTTTTGACTGGAATGGCACGGACAACAGAGCCAGCTTTGACAGCTGCCGAAAAGGCGTTAAACCCCGAATTCTTGAAAAGATCGGAGCAGTCGAACATTTCAATGGGAATCCGTAGATCTGGTTTATCGCTGCCATACTTAAGCAGGGCTTCGCGGTAGGGGATGCGAACCCAAGGAGTGGCATCGACTGGTTTCGTTGAGAACTCTTTAAAGGTTCGTGATAGCACGTCTTCCACCACAACAAAGACATCTTCTTGGGTCACAAACGACATTTCCATATCGAGTTGATAGAACTCGCCTGGAGAACGGTCGGCACGTGCGTCTTCATCGCGGAAGCAA
>CAZSUM010000253.1:0-4339 GCA_964610015.1 uncultured Lentisphaeraceae bacterium | reverse complement strand
ACCCAGAGATCTGCAGCACCGTGGGGTAGAAACGCATCCCTTGACGCAACGGACGGTGTTAAAGGCAGGGAAGCGTCTCTTTGTTTGTTGGTTAACGTATGGGACCACGTTCTGGGGTGTAGTTGTCATCTGTCCGCAAGACTGGATCAACATTCTGTGTGGCGGTTCCATGGTCGTCCAAAGGAACTGCGACGTTGTATAGGGTGGTTCTTGAGAGCAGTGTATGGTCAGCGCGTTTGCTGATGCCAATGCCAATACGAGAACCGCTTACCCAATTTTTGTCGAAGACATTGGCGATGATCCGTGGTGGCCCATTGGTGAGTCCTCCTGCTTTTTGGCCCAGATCCATGGGTATGACGCTGATTCCAGCCATGACAT
Organism: uncultured Lentisphaeraceae bacterium; assembly: GCA_964610015.1. Lineage (GTDB taxonomy): Bacteria > Verrucomicrobiota > Kiritimatiellia > RFP12 > UBA1067 > CAZSUM01. Next base: position 3,961 of record CAZSUM010000253.1, on the reverse strand, counting down.
TATCCCACCCGTTACCCCACGTCCAGTTAGCGCCGTACTGAGTGCCGCTAAAAGGAACAACATTCTGAATTTCATTTTCTAAAAAACGGTTACCGAAATTGGCAAGAGGGGCATTGGTCTCAGTGATAAGCGGAAGGCGTCCACCGGCACTGCACAAAAGCCCGCCACCATCATGGATGCGACAGTCGCGAATGAGATTGAAGAAATCGGGGTACGTTGTGCGGTTTTGCGGATCTTGATCTTGGCGCTCGTCATGGGTCATCAGGGTGATACCCATTGTGCGATCGCAAAGGTGACGGTCGATAATGTTGTTGATGGCACCAGCTCCGTAAAGATAGAGTCCCTTGCCACAGTCGATCTCCTGATTGTTCACAAAGACGGTGTCAATCAGTCCATTCATAACAACCACCACACTGGAAACATCAGGAGTCACACGCCACGGATGGTCGATCTTCAGTGTATGGTTGTCAGGATCACATGAGGTAATCCGTCGCCACTGTCCGAGACCGCGGCCTTGGGCGATCACAACAAAGCGTCCCAAGCAATCGTTGGCGGTTGCAGGATGCTCATTTAGGGTTGGCCATTGGGTTGTGGTTACAGTCTCAAGATCAGCTTTTGAGACATGGCTCTCGTAAAGATATCCTGCACCCTCAACAAGATAAGTTTCTCCGGCATTGACTCCAAGCACGGTGCGCTCAACGGTGTTTCCCGCAATGAAGTTCTGGTAGTTAACGCCAAAGTGGGTTTGCATAACGAGACCGCGCGTATCGCCGGTCATGAGGTTGTCTTCAAAAATAACATGTTCGGCGCCCCAAAATTTAAAGATGGACCCTCGCCAACGGCGGTCGGAAAGGAAACGATTTTGCGAAAAAAGACTCTCTTCAACTTTGCGTTCACAGGAAACGCCGCCCGGACCATACGTTTCACAGCGGATCATGCTGAACCGCCGAGCTTTAATGATGTTGAGAGGTCGCGCACAGTAAGGGTGATCTTTGGCAAGCCCGATGTCTTGCTGGATCTCCAACCTAACGCGATAGAGAGAGACATCCTCGGACCATGCTGGGTCAACGCCAACGCGCAGAGCAGCGCCAGTGGCCGGCATGAACCGTATTGTCAGGTCGCGCAGGGCGACTCGGTTCATGACTGTGAGGAGCGCGCGTTTGGCTTTAAAGCTGCTGTGGCTAGCGGTGAGCTGCCACGTGCTGATGGCTGGTTGCTGCTGATTGGCGATGATTGTCTGGTGCATGCCTGAGCCTTGGATAATCAGATCATCGGGGATTTCAATAGTGTGGGAGAGCGCATACGTGCCCGTTGGCAACAAGAGGGTGCCACCCGGAGCGGCCTCTTTCAGGGCAGCTTCAAAAGCAGAGGTGTCGTCGTTGAGTCCATCTCCACATGCGCCATGGTCGCGGATGTTAACGATACGTCTGGGTTGGGTGTCGGGCGCTTGGACAGTTAAGTTAAGCGGGTCTGACCAGCCATGACTTCCACCGTGGTGACCATGCACAAAAAGTTCGTAGTCGCCTAAAGGAAGATTCTCTGGCAACCAGGCCTCTAGGCACCAACGTGACGTATGTGCATCTTCATGGTGCCGAGCAGCCGTGCGCAAGGGGATGACGTTGGTGGTTCCTGAACATCGGATAACGGCTTGCGCTTGTTTCAAGTTGCTCCCCCATGCGAAGGTACGTCCAAAAACACGGATGGATTCGCCAGGTGCCTGGATCTGGGGGTAAATCCATTGGGCTTTGGGTCGGTTAACGAGTATGGGTTGGCTCCATGTTTGACCATCGCCTACCCATACGGCGGTGGTGTAGGGGGCACGTAACCACTGGCAACGAAGGGCATTGAACGTTACCTGCAGAAAATGGTCACCTGCGCCAAGAATGGGGCAGTCCAGTGCTTCTGGTGGCGGCGTTGCGGGCAATGTAGGTGGGGTGCCGATTGCATCGACGAATTGCATTGCCTCTGCGGTTGGTGACTGGGGTGTCGTGACACCTAGGCCGAGGGCTTTCACCATAATTTTGTTCGCCGTAAACCCTTCACCAGTAATAATCACAATCTCCCCATTACAGGCGGGCTCAGTGATATGCGCAATTTCAGGTGCAGCCTTTAGGTTAAGTGCAATCAGGCAGGTGATCAGCATGACGTAGTGATTGTGCAGGAACCGATCTCTATTGTGATTACCTAAACGTGTTGACATAGATTAGCCTTTAAATTCAAACCTGATTTTTCATTAATCGTTATTGCGCAGGTTGTTCATCCGCTGCTTTTTTTAGAACCATAGCCATCTGTTCTGTGACATCAATACCAGATTTCTTTGCAGTGGACTTTAAAGCCGCATAGGTATTTACCGAAACCAGTGGCATAAAGGTAATGGCCCCGGGTAGATCTGCCCAAAGCTGGCGACGCTCGGAGATCTTTTCCTCGGAGAACCCAGCAATCATGAGTATCTGGGATGCCAGTAGTTGACTGACCAGACATTTCGCAACTGGATTGCCATCAAAAGCAACGGAAGAGTTTTTAGTAGCGTCATCGATCAGTTGAATAAAATCGATCAAGGGGACGTCAAATTTCTGAGCCAACTCGCGGATGGCCGCATTCTGTCCTTCGGCATGTTGATTAGGGCCGAATGAAAGATCACAGCTCATAGCATAACTGGTCATGATTGAAGTTGGAATTCCGGCCTGCTTCAATTTTGTGAGAATAGTATTGAGGTTTTGCCGTGTGTTTTCCGGCATTTTTGATTCGCGCCATGTGTTATAGTCTTTGGTTCCGGGAATGATGAGGACATGAAGCGGTTTTTTAGCGATCACCTCCTGATCAAGACAATCGAGCATCTGTTGCGTGGTTTTCTGTTCTAGATTGATGAGTGGAAATTGGGTCACACCGCTTTGCTTCAATTCATCAACAACCAATTTTAAATGGCCTGATGCACTCCAGGCATAATTGCGCAGACTCTGTCCGGAGAGAACAGCGATCTGCTCACCGTTTTGCATCTCCGCGGCACCTGTGTTGAAAGAGTGTGTAATAAGCAGTAATCCAACTAGAAGTAATTTATTATGATTCATCTTTTTTACCTTTCGCTCTCAGTGAGTTTTTCAGCGGCGAATTCATCAACAGTGACACCTTTTTTATCAGCGGCTGCCTTGAGTTTTAAGTAGGTATTAATAGAAACTGGAGCCATTCCTTCTGCGGAGGGGTACGTGTGCCACTGCGTGGTCAGCTTTGCGAGTGTCTGTTCCGGTACATTCAGGGTCTTGAGGATTTCGGTAGCGATCAGCTGATTGCCATATCCGTTCAAATGGGTTCCATCAAAGGTCAGTTTTAAACCCGGAGTTGGGTCTTTCTCTTTAATGGCGACAAGGGCTTGGGTCATCATTGTGTTTAGATCAACGAGGATTAATCCTTTTTCTTTGGCAAGTTTCTTAAATTCTTGGCAATACTGTAACCCTTGCAGAGTGGATTCCGAGTTCAGATTCTCACCAGAACCAATCGTGGTAGTCATGAGAATAACCTTGATGCCTGCCTGCATAGAGCGCTCCACAATCTCTTTGAGATTGCGCCCAAACTCCTCTGTCGTGATTTTTCTTCCACAGTCATTAATACCGCTGTTGATGGTCATCCAAGTTGGTTTTTTACTGATGATATCCTTTTCCAGTCTTGTCAACATATCACGTGTGGTATTGCCTCCGATTCCAGCGGGAATCGGGGTTGCCTGGATGCCCGCCTCTTTGAGTCCTTCAATCACCAGATGAATGTACCCATTGGGCTTATGAGTATTGCCCAATTGGGTAATGGAATCACCTAAAAAAGCAATGGTATCTCCAGTCTTGATGGGAATCTCTGCGCCTCTGAGTGCTGTGACAACAAACAGGAGCATTCCGACAACTAATTTGAAGGAGTTGGATTTATTCATTTTCTCTCATTTCTCATTTTAGCGTTCAATAGAACGCAGGTCTTA
>CAZSUM010000252.1:0-4351 GCA_964610015.1 uncultured Lentisphaeraceae bacterium | reverse complement strand
CCTCCAGCGAACCCATCGTTCCAGGTGTCTTTGATGTTGGCTTTGAGGATGTTCTCAACGGTGGTCTTGATTTTTTTGGGCAGGTCTGAGATCAGTTGCTCCTCTTTCTTATTCATGTCACGTATGGTGCTTTTGAGGTCATCGATTTCAGGGCCTAGGGTTTTGTAATCTTTGCCATTACTTCGGGCCGTTCTACGGGCATTTTCGATCTGACTAATGGTTACCAAAGGCATTTTTTTGTTCAGGCGGACTTTTTTGTGGTTAGTGCCATTGCCAATTGAGACATTGTATCCCGTCACATACCAAGGGACACCGCGGTGACAGGGACTGGGAGCATTGAAGGCTTCCATCAGGGTGTTGTCGATATCCCACTTGTCGAGAACGCGCTCCAGCCATTTATCGACAATGTAATCCATCTCTTTGCGTCCCATCTGAACATAGCTCCAAGACATGGCGCGATTGATCGCGGCGACACGGCTGAGACAGTCAGATTGCACAATCGCGGCTGAATAGGCGGCGGCATCAACCGCATTCTGCAACTCAACACGTTGTCGCACGGCTTCGCCGATGGCGTAGACCGAAAGGCCCATCATGAATAAGGTCAGGAAAACAATGACCGTCAGCGCGAAGACCACGCCACTTTCATCTTTCCATAACCGAATAACGGCTCTGTTGGCTACTTTTAACATCAGGCTTACCATCCTGGGGCGGGTAACCCCATTTTGGATACAGTGACATAGGGTTTAGGTAATACGACGGTTTCGGTGAAACGAATATGGGGATACTGGACGACATCTTGTTTGCCGATATTACCGGTGGCATCCACTTTTTTTTCAAGCCATGCATCATGCTCTCCCCACGGGTCGAGTGCCCAACCGATCATGGGGCCAACCAGCGGAAAGAGCAGGGCAAAATCATGTTGAATCGTGACTTCGACATTCCAGCGGCCGATATCGCGAATTCGCTTGATACGCGTCTTGCGTGGCGCGCCGCCTGAACCGGGTATTGGGCCCCATCCGGGAATACGTTTATCAGGTTCACCCGCGGTTTGGCCATGCACGATCCACGCGCAAACCTGTTGCGCCGCTTGTTCCGCGGCTTTGTTCCGCTCGGATTTATGGCAGACCAGAGTTGCGCGTGCGGCACAAAAAGCGGCATAGTGGACAACTTGTTTTGCCATCCAAATATGGGCAAATTGCATACAGGCGAGAATCAGTGAGAGAACAACAGGGGCAGCTAGAACAAATTCTAGCATCACAGACCCAGCGCTCTGGTGTTTGGTCTGAAAACCGATCAAGGGAAATTGCGACGTCTTGTCTGTCATTTCGAAATCTCCTGTTGTGATCATACCTGATTGATCAAGCCGTCATAGAAACCAGCACACCGGCTGTGATCGCGACACTGAACGGAATCCGAGCTTGCGTATTCTCTTTAGACGGCAAGGTCGCTGCACCCGCTTGACGGTCATATCGCCAATCAAGCGCGCAACGTAACAGGTGGCGTACGCGGTGGCCATCCGCTTGCCCGAGCGCAAGCATCACCAATCCCAATAGGAGCCCTGCCAATGAGGTGAACCATAGCAAAGCAAGCAAACGATCCCACCCAACAATAGCTCCTGCGGCAAAGAGCATTTTTACATCACCACCGCCAGCGCCACGTAGAAAAAAGGGAATCAAAAGAACTGATCCCGCCACGCATGCTGCGGCAAATCCACTCAAGAATGCGGGGTTTCCACCTATACCCCACCGGAAAACCAATGCGACGAGCGCGCCACCCATTGTTAAGGCATTCGGTAGGTGCCGTGTTCGGCAATCTTTCCAAGAAAGAATACCAGCCCAAACAGCTACGATGCTCACCCAAAACACCCAAAGGCCACTCGTCATGACAGATCAGACTCCTCATGTTTTTAAGCACCCCGCATCCAGATCTTCCTTTTCAGAAGGTATGGACCGGGGGCATAAAAACCCAGCAAAACTACTGGTGCATACTGTCGTGATATCTTGCAGCGTCTTGCGCGCTGGTGTCCTGTTCTTGACGCGTCGCATCCTGCGCCTGCTTGGCACCTGTGTGGTCCGCTGTCGCACCTTTGGCGGCAGAATCGAACATGCCCACAAGGGTCTTGCCGAACATGGCAACCGCAACGACAACTGCCGCTGCAATCAGGACGGCCAGAATCACATATTCCATCATAACGCCGCCAGTTCTATCGCCCATCAGACGACAGAGTATCCGTTTTGTACGGCCACGATTCCAACTTCTCATACCGTGCTCCTTTCACGGGTCACCCCGTCAAGTTTGTCTGCATTGATGTGACTGTTTGTTCTGTTTCGTCATGGTCATGGCAGCGGCAGACAAACACCGCTCATGACCATTCTGTAAAGACTGACAAAGGCATCACCAAAGAGTCCAAACTTTTCGCCAGAAATTGCGCCATCCACTGTAAACGTCGCTTCTGGTACCTGTACAAGGCGTGAGGAGGCTCCTACCAAAGGGAGGACGATCACAATGATCAGCAAGACGTATTCCATAAGCACGTCACCACGTGTTTTGCTCTTATGAATAGCAGGAGCCATTTTGTAATGACGTTGACACATAAATCACCTTGCTATAAGACTCTTGTCATGTTTGTCATAATCATATGCGTGTAATGCCAACCAAACAAGCAAAAAATAAAAATTTTCAAACTTTTTGCGCCAGCGCGCGAGACGTTAAACCAGTCATCGGCGGTCGATAACCGATGGTCACGGTCGAGCATGGGGCAGCGTAACGTACGGTTGCAACCAAGCGTGGGGATGAGAGGAAAGGCATGGCGACGTAAGTCAGGCAGACCGACACGTTCAGGATGGATTAGGCAACCGACACGGTTGGTCTCACGATCAATGAACCCGGCAAAGCAACAACTGCCCAGATAGCGCTTCCAAATCCATGCGGCCACGCCGAGCGTCAAGGGCGCAAGGAGCGTCATCAACAGGTGATCGCGCCATCCGCCACGCCGCAGATGGAGCCGGATGAGATCAACCATCCGGGGTCGTGCGCCATGGGGAGGAAAGATCTGCTCGGCAGCGGTCGTGTTTGCGTCAAGAAACGTTGCAAGGCGTTTGGAATGCCAACGCATGTTGACACAACACCCACAGCATCCCTGTTGATAATCTTGGCACGTCATCAGGTAAGTATGGGATAAGTAGGTGTAACGGTCAACATCTGTCAAAAAAGTTTTCGATTGGATCTCGCGGGGGAGACATCCCTACCAAAATGTACCTGACAGTCCCTAACGTGCTTTTTACCGGCCGAAATTCCGAATATCCAATATTCAACAAGGAATCACCCATTTTAAATGTCAGCTTGTCATCGACATATGGCGACAGCATAATGCCCCTGTTGTAAGGATCGTGTTGGTTATGATTTTAGCGATCTCAAGAGAATTAGAGAGGAGTGCAACATGATGCTGAAGGGGTTTTGCAAGACAGGGATAGTCCTCATGATGTGGGGCGCGACCGCACCAGGGCTACATGGGGAGACTGTGTTCATTGAGGCTGAGAGTTTCAAACAACTCGGTGGTTGGGTGATCGATCAACAGTCCATGGACCAGATGGGCTCGCCTTATCTGATGGCCCATGGGTTGGGCGTGCCGGTAGATGATGCGGTGACAGAGCTGTCTTTATCTGAGGGAGGGCGATATCACATATGGGTACGAACACGCGATTGGGTCGCGCCTTGGCAGGCACCGGGTGCGCCGGGGAAATTTAGTGTGCAACTCAATGGCCACCCCTTGAAGACGCTCTTTGGTACACAGGGTGCCGCATGGCATTGGCAGGAGGGCGACACCCTCGAACTGCCTGCCGGACAAGTGACGCTTGCGTTGAGAGATCTGACGGGATTTAACGGGCGCTGTGATGCGATCGTGCTGACAACCGATTCTGACTTGACGCCACCTGACACAGGCGCTGACTTAGTTGCCTTTCGACGCCAACACCTCAACTTGAAGGCAACACCTGATGAGGCGGGAAATTATGATCTGGTGGTGGTCGGCGGGGGCATGGCTGGCTGTTGCGCTGCGGTTAGCGCAGCGCGGCTTGGATGTCGTGTAGCCTTGATTCAGGATCGTCCGATATTAGGAGGAAATAACAGTTCGGAGGTGCGTGTCGGGCTTTCGGGACAGATTCATCAACAGCCCTATCCCCGACTTGGTGATCTGGTTGAAGAGATCGGTCCAGTGGGTCACTGGAATTTGCACGACGCGAAACAGAATCCAGATTTGCCTCGGAGTCGTGAGGTGCTTGAGATCATGGCGCAACATCCTGAAAAGAAAATTCATAATGCTGGGCCTGCAACCAACTATGAGGATGTGCGT
>CAZSUM010000251.1:0-4360 GCA_964610015.1 uncultured Lentisphaeraceae bacterium | reverse complement strand
GTTTGTGCCAAAACTGCGGAGCCGCACTGCACGTTTCGACGGATTTACAGACACCCTATACGCCGCGGATATCGCAAGTATGGAGCACGTTCCTTTACAACAACTTTTCGCTCCCTTTAACTTCCAAATGGGGTGTGTCGGCGCTTGGTGTGGCAAAACATGCATGCCCTCCCCTGAAGAACTGGTTCAGCAGGGCGCACGCCTATTGGTGCATCTCGACACAAAACCCTATACACGTGATGTGCCACCAGATACCGAGGCTGCGTCTTTATCAACCGACTGTGGTGTTCCTCTGCTTCAGTGTGGCTCCTGCGGCGTAGCAGACACAGGCAAAACACTTTTTGTGCTGGAGGGAAACAGCGCCATCTACTACCCAAACGGCACCTGTTCGCAACTCCCCCTCTTTCATCCGGGACAATTAAATTTTTCAGAACCGACGTCTCCCCACCCATTATCCGCAACCGAATATACCGCGACAGCAACGGTCATCCAAGCACTCGAGAGCGGGTGCCGACAGCAATTGGCGCGACTCCATCTTTCGCGAATCGTTGTCGGCGCATCAGGGGGCATCGACTCGGCTCTTACTGCGGCTCTCTATAGCCGTATCATCGGTCCTGACAACCTTTTGTTGGTTAATATGCCCAGTCGGCACAACTCACAAACCACCATTGGACTGGCACGCCAATTGGCAATCAACCTGGGGTGCCACTACACTGAAATACCCATTGAACCCAGTGTTGCTTTAACACGTAGCCAAATAACCGACTTAATCTGCGAACGGCCGGCAACATCAAATGAAGCAAGGCTCACCTTAAGCCTGTCAGATTCAGCGTTTGAAAATGTTCAAGCCCGTGATCGCTTATAACGTGTTCTCGCAGCTTTGAGCAGTGCCTTTGGTGGTGTGTTTACCTGTAATGCCAATAAATCAGAGAGCACCATTGGGTATGGCACGCTCTATGGCGATATCACCGGATTTTTTGCGGCACTCGCAGATCTCTGGAAATATGAGATCTGGGAACTTGCACGTTTTTACAATCGCTCAATCTTCAGGCAAGAGGTAATCCCTCAAGGATCCATCGAGATTGTTCCCTCCGCTGAGTTGAGCCCAGAGCAAAATGTGGATGAGGGCAAAGGTGATCCATTGATCTACGCTTGGCATGATCGACTCTTCGCAGCTTGGACAGAGCGGGATCATCCTCTGACACCTGAAGCCATGCTAAAAAGTTATGCCGCGGAAAAACTAGCTGCCGAAATTGGGTATGCGGGAAACTCGCATGACCTCTTTCCTGAACCCATTGATTTTTACCGAGACCTAACACAGATGTGGTCATTATATCGCGGCTTGGCACAAGCTAAACGGCTACAAGCTCCTCCGGTGCTTTCGCTTAAGCACCGGACCTTTGGATTTGATCTTGGCACCGCACAGCTTCCCGTCTTTCTTTCACCAGAGTATCGTCCTCTCTTAAAAGAGCCGGCACACACCCCTTCACACCCTTGACAATCGGGTGTGATTGGAATACCGTTCAATAGTCTTTAATAACGTTAGGGGAGCCTGATGCACTTAAAAATAAACTCGAGATTAATTGCAATTCTGTTTGCGCTTACGTTCACGCGGGCTGAGGCGAAGACCATTAAACTGCTGGCTATTGGGAATAGCTTTTCAGCCAATGCATTGCGTTACTTTAAACCCATTGTAGAGGCATCTGGCAACCAAGTCGTTATCGGCCATGCCTACATTGGCGGATGTGATTTCCAACGGCATGTCACCCTTGCTGATGCGTTTGAAAAAGATCCGACTGATCCAAAAGGTCGACCCTATGCAAATGGCAAAAAAAGCCTTCAAGACCTACTCAAAGAGGACACTTGGGAGTATGTCACCATCCAGCAGGTAAGCCATAAGGCACCTAAACCTGAGACGTTCCAGCCTTATGCGGACCAATTGATTGCCTATATTCGCAAGTATGCGCCGCAGGCCGAGATTGTCGTTCATGAGACGTGGGCTTACCGAGACGACCATCCGACTGGAGGTCAAAAAGGGTTTGTCTCGACCGATGATATGTACCGCAAAGTACGCAAGTCTTATGATTCCTTTACTCAATCCCATGGGTTTCGTCTAATCCCCAGCGGTGACGCAATGGAAGCTGCACGCCATGACCCGGATTGGGGCAAGTATCAACCTGATCCTGAGTTTGATCCAAAAACAGCGATCTACCCCAACATACCTAAGAATGAGAAGCGCTCGCTACATCACAGCTTCCATTGGTCCAAAGACACAAAAACGGGCAAGTATGTTTTACATGCCGATCGGTTCCACGCAAACCCGCGGGGTGAATATCTATTAGGCTGTGTTTGGTTTGAATTCTTCTATGGCCAAAGCGTTTTGGGAAACACCTTTAAGCAAAAAGACATGACTGACGAGGAAATGACAATCATGCAGCGCATTGCGCATCGTGTCGTCACCGAAAAGCAACGCCCCACGCTATAACCCGATTAGAACCAAGCGCGTCCCACAGCAGACTCGCCGAATATGGGTCCTCCCATAACCGACCCCTTGCTTTTCGTTGCTGAGTGGGTATGGCGCAGTCGCCTCAAAAACACTCAACGCTCAAGTGTGATCCCCCGCCGAACATAGGTTGGGATATCAAGATCCTGCCCATCAAAGAGCGTGGGCTCAACATCCTGAAACTTTCCACGCCCCGTAGCGCCAAACGAAAGCTTACTGACCCGCACACGTCGTCGGCTTCCTGATTGAATTGGGAAGGACTCCGCAATAGGCGGTTGGTTAGCCACCAACTGCACACCCTGACTGGAATCAAGTGCAGCCGAGGCTGTCCAGCTTTCAAACGCTAGAACCACCAGTTCAATTTTGCCATCATACGCCAAATCCAAAACTGTCCCCATCTCAATGGAGCACTCTTTTTTGCAATACTGACGCATGTTTTCCATCATCTCGCCTAACTCAGACAGACGCAAATCTGCTCCCGCCAGAATGCCAAACAAAAGCGTATTTGCTTTTTTTAGAGCGTCCCCTAAGCGCAAAAGACGACACCCACACAACGCCTCCACAGCCTGACTCGCACGGTCGGGGCCCTGCACGGTCGCAGACCCAAAACGTGCGTTGCCACCTTTGAGCAAGAGACGGTGCAACCGTTCAGTATCCAGCGAAATAAATCCCGGCGTTGAAACCAATCGCCAGAGGAGCGTGATTCCGCTTGCAAGCAAGCCATTAGCCGCCACCAAGGCATCCTGCACTTGACCCGCTTCGGTTTCTGCAAAAAGTTCATCCTGCGAAATCACAATCAACGAATCGGCGTGTTCCTCAATCATCGGCACAACTCGTTCGGCGGCCTTCTTACGCGCTTCACCCTCAAAACTGAAAGGCCGCAGAATAAAGCAGAGGGTCGCGATGCCCTGATCATGGAGTGTTTTAACGAGATCGGGGGTTACCCCATTTCCTGTACCAGAGCCTAAACACGAGATCAGCACAACCGTTCGAACACCTGTCAAATGGTTGTTGAGATTGGTCAAATCATCTTGAAGCGCGAGTCGCCCCATGATGGCGTCGCCCCCCGTACCATGACCAGAAAGACGCGAGCCCCCGAGCAGGAGACAGGTCAAGCCGCCAGTCGAAACTTCTCGATTGGCAATCGCATCCGTGTCCACTCCCAGCGCTCGTAAGTTTCCGCCATAAGAGGTGAGAATCGATGCCACAATGCGACACCCACCGCCACCCACTCCAAGAAGCATAAAATCTGACTGTTGCCCCGTATTCATCGACGAAAAACTCCCTTAATCAAATTTTTCAAAGGTGATAAAAGTCCTCGGTCTTCGTAGGTGATTAACCCATACAGAGTCAACCCAGCGGCTGTAGCGAGCGATGCGGGTTGCATCGCGCTTTCGAGCCCATCAACATTAATCGGAAGGCCCACACGACACGGCACACCAAACATTCGTTGAGCCAAATCCGTGACTTTACGTAAATACGCGCCTCCACCAGTCAGCACCACACCGCCTCCCAGATGCGGGAGAACGCCCACTTCATCTAAGCGTGTGCGAACCAGTCCAAGGGTTTCTTCCATACGCGAATGAACCACAGTTTGCAACGCCTTGCAACTCAACGCACGTTCTTCAAACCCCACGTCACCTGGCAGGATGATACGGCGAGACGCACTGTCCGGTTCAATCAACGCGCATCCATCTGTACGTTTAATCTCTTCCGCACGGTTCACGGGTATCGTAAACGCGAGTGCAATGTCATTCGTAATATGATCACCCCCAACCGCGACACTTCCAGCGGCGACAAGGCTGTTGTTGGAATAAACAATATAGTTGGTGGTTCCACCCCCGAGATCAATCAGCA
>CAZSUM010000250.1:0-4410 GCA_964610015.1 uncultured Lentisphaeraceae bacterium | reverse complement strand
GTCATACGACGCAAAGGCAACGTTTCAATGACCGTTGCCATTTGTGCCCCATACTCGCCATCCAAACAACAAACCGCTGGTGTGCCGGGTGTCTCCCTCGCGGCTTGTTCAAAAAGTTTTCGTTTGGCGTCGAAATAGGCTTCCATTGTGCCATGATAGTCTAAGTGATCGCGTGAAAGGTTGGTGAAGGCCACACCGGCAAACCGGACATGTGCCGTGCGTTGTTGGTCCAGCGCGTGGGAGGACACCTCCATCACCGCAGAATCGCATCCTACTTCACGCATAGAGGCCAGCAGGGACTGCAATTCGCAGGCATCCGGAGTGGTGCGTGTTGCAGGAATTTCGCGGTCACCATACATGACCTTGACCGTAGTTAGCAATCCGGGAAGCATCCCTGCTGCGGCCAACATCTCCCACAACAACCACGCCGTTGTCGTCTTGCCATTGGTGCCCGTTATGCCAAAGACACGCATGTTTCGTGAAGGCCACCCGTGCGTTGCTGCTGACAAACACGCCAACGCGCGGCGCACATCGGTAACTTGCACCACTTGGCGATGCACCTCTGACAGCGGGGTCTCAGACAACACAGCGACAGCCCCTTTGCTCAGTGCCGTAGCCGCGTATTTTCCCCCAGACTCATGGGTCCCGTTAATGGCAGCAAAGAGATCCCCGGGACGCACCCGCCGCGAATCACACTGAATTCCGTTGAAGGTGAGGTTGGGGCTCCCTTGCGGCACCAGAGCCTGCACCTCAGGTATGTCCGAAAATTTCATTTGCTCATCTCTCTCTGGTTGGCAATTGTCCAGTCGACTTAGGGCATCAAAATGACTTGGCCATCTTCTTCTACCGGCTGATCTGGAGGAACCTCAAGATAGCGAGCCGTTGCGATCGCGATTTTTGCAAACGCCGGTGCCGAAACATATCCACCCGTGTGCTGCGGACGCGGACGTTCAACCGAAACCAACACCGAAAAAACCGGTTCACCCGCTGGCACAAATCCCACAAAGGACGCATAATAATCCGTACTGGAATAGCCGCCCGGAACTGCCTTTTGAGCTGTCCCCGTTTTGCCACCCACCGAATAGCCGGGCACCGTCGCCCGTTTACCCGTCCCCCCCTCTTCCGTCACACTTGAGAGCATTTCACGTATTTGCCGCGCTACATCCTGACGTATTGGTCGTCCCAGCACCTCAGGTTTCGCCTCAAAGATGGTTTCACCACTCGAAGACACAATACGTCGCACGAGATAGGGCTTCATCATAACGCCATTATTCGCAATCGTCGAATAGGCATTCACCATTTGCAACCCCGTCACCGCAATTCCCTGTCCGATCGGAATACGCGTTGGTTTCAGCTTATCCCAAACCTTGGATCGTGCCAAAATTCCATTTTCCTCACCAGGGAGTTCGATTCCCAGTTGACTCCCAAAATTAAACGCATGCAGATACGCTTCCAAACGCCGACTTCCCAGCAACAATCCAATCTTTGCGCAGGCGATATTGCTGGACTTTTTAAGCGCCGTGCTCACGCTAATCCGGCCGGTCACATGATCGCGTAAGGGTTTGCCAGCGTACATCCAACATCCCTCACCAACATCAAACATCGTGTTCGGTGTAACAAGCCCTTCATTCAAGGCGGCTGATACTGTCACCGCTTTCATGATCGAACCCGGCTCGTACACAATCGCCAACGCCGAATTACGCCACACATCCATGCTCTCCTCGGTATAGTGTTCTGGCGCGAAATCCGGATAGGACGCCATGGCCAAAATCTCACCCGTTGCCACGCGTTGTACAATCGCCCAGCCACCCGTGGCCTCGAACTTTTCGACAACCTCCGCGAGCGCGGTTTCAACCTCATATTGAATGTTGTGATCAAGCGTCAGGTAGATATCCGAACCGGCAATCGCTGGCACATACATGGTGCGCCGATTCCATATCTCATGCCGCCCAGCATCCTTCTCGCCTTCGATTAAACCCGGCGTACCCATCAAATAGCGATTAAACTGTTGTTCAATGCCAGCGCCACCCACACCCATATCATTCACAAAACCAAGAACATGCGCCATACGCCGACCCTGAGGATAGGAACGACGGATCAGATCTTCAGAACCCACTCCACTGATATTTTTAATGTCTGAAAGCGTTTCAAAAACTTTGTCGTCAAGCGATACCGCTAACTTGATATAGCGTGAATCCGTGCGATTAAACTGTTCGTTGACAAAAGCCTCGGGTAACTCCAGACAGGTTGCGACCGTATGGGCAATCTGCTTCTTATCATGATCCTTGCGGACCGATTGCGGGTCGAGAAAAAACTGACGTGCAGGCAAACTCACCGCCATCGGAAAACGATCGCCATTGCAATCGAAAATTCGACCCCGTAATCCAAGCAGTGTGCGTTTATATTCGCGCGTTAGCTTAGAGTGGTTGGCCAGATGAAGAAAGGCTAACCGTACACTCAACCCAATCAAAGCAAAAAACAACACGCTGGCAACGAATAAAATGCGTCCTTTGCTGCCGCGCTCTTCCATGGCCATCCCCTTCTGCGCTACAGACCACTATTTTGGTTGTGTACGTGCCACACGTTCACCTGCATTTTGGGCATGGTGAAATTTTGCCAAAGCGATCTGGCCTGGAATCGGCTGACCATTTTTTGTATCCATCCGTACCACCTGCGCAGCTGTTGGATAGTTCATCTCCAAGCCATGCTGTAACATTGCCTGCTCTAGTTTCTCAGGGGTCTTCTTGGCATTCCAACGGGCCTCTTCACGCACACGCTCATTCTCCAAGGAGGAAAACTTTTGCTCGTGTTTGCGAATTTCTTGACCGAGTTGATTACACCTAGAATCAATAAACCAATACCCCAACGTCAAAACGACCACCAGCAAAGCCAATCCCGCAATCGATGGCGGAAACGCTTGTACGCTAACATGTCTTTTACGATTTCTTCTCATACTTAATTCCTCCTCTGCCCTGCCCGCCTTTTAGCCGGACTGGCGCATCACTCCGTTCAATAACCCTTAACTTGGCTGTGCGCGCACGTGGATTGTTTGCGACCTCATCAGCTTCAGGAACCAAGGCACGTCGTGTAACAGCCCATGCCGCAGGAAGATCGCCTTCCCATCGCTCGCCACCCTGCTGCAAAGAAACCCAGCGGCCCACATGCGCCGCAAAACAGCGCTTAACCAACCGATCCGTCAAACTTTCAAACGTAATCACCACCAAACGCCCACCCGGCTGAAGTAGCTTTATTCCATCCTCCAGTGCCTGCGACAGAGCCTCCATCTCGCCATTCACCGCCATTCGCAAGGCCTGAAATACTCGAGTCGCCGGATGTTTTGGGCCTCTGCGGCCACCCAACGCATCCACCACTACCTCTGCCAATCGATCTGTCGTACTGATCGGTGCTACCTGACGTGCGCGTTCAATCGCTCGCGCCACTCGCCGCGCCTGCGGCTCTTCTCCCAACTGCCGAAATAAGTCTGAAAGGGACTGCACATCCAGCCGCGCGAGCAATTCAGCAGCGGACTCTCCTTGAGTCGGATCCATACGCATATCCAAGGGGCCTTCAAATCGGAAACTAAACCCCCGATCTGGGGTGTCGAGCTGCTCCGACGACACACCCAAATCCAGCAATATGCCATTCACTGCCGCGAATCCGTGCTCGGTTGCTAGGCGTTGGATCTCTCCATGTGATCCGTGCACTAGAACCTTCTCTCCAGACAACGCTTCCAACCGTGCAGTAGCCCGCATCAAAGCCGCTGGATCGCGATCGATCCCCAATAATCGTCCAGCTGACCCGGCTCGTTTCAGAACCTCGTACGCATGACCCGCACCGCCGAGCGTTCCATCGATGTAGCTGCCACCGGGAACGACCGCCAGGGCCTCCACGGCTTCCCGCAACAACACCGATAGGTGCATAGTCCCTCCAGACAAATTCTTTAAAAATTCAAACTCGCACAGGCAGCGACCAATGCCGCCTGATCCACTTTCTCACTCTCAGGCTGTAGAGCGGGCGACCAGAGTTGAACCCGATTCATAGCTCCGATCATCACCACCTTGTCCTTCAACCCAGCAAATCCCAACAACCGGTCTTTAATTCGAATACGGCCCTGCACATCCAGCATGGCCTGTTCGGCATTCTCACCAAAAACCCGCAACGCCAAACTCGCCTGCTTATCAAACAACGCCCGCTGACGTAGCTTTTCCAATCGGCCTTCCATCTCTATCGGTGGAATCAAATTCAAACAGGTCTCATTTGGGTCAGGAAAAACATAGACATAAGCCGGCGAACCCATCAAATCTCGCCATCCCGCAGGAACCGTCAACCGTCGTTTCGGGTCCAAGGCATGATCAAACCGCCCGACCAGTAAACCCGGTCCGGCAGCCGCCACCGCACTCTGTCCGCCCG
>CAZSUM010000249.1:0-4412 GCA_964610015.1 uncultured Lentisphaeraceae bacterium | reverse complement strand
CAAACCGACCTTGAAAAAGGTGTCCCGTTTCTATTTTTAGGTTTGACCCTGACGCTCGCTTCGATAATCCCTACCATGCGGTGCTATGCGGACGCACGTCCCCCCTCCCAAACGGCTGTGTCCAACTGAGCCGCCGCTAATCATTCTTGTCTGTCCCTTGGTTCGTTCCTAATCGTAATCATAATCCTAATCGTAATCTCTCCGCCAACTGCCCAGAAAATCGGATTAAGATTAAGAGCAAGATTAGGATTAGGATTTTCTATTTTCACGTGTGCGTAAAGATGTCATTGAAGAAACATGCGTCATCGCCGTATGCTTACGATCTTACATGTAGCAATCTGAGAGGAGAGAACCATGTCGATTCACTCAAAAAGCCTGATTGACAAACGCGGCGCACGCACGCTGTTTTGCGTTGTTTTCTGCGCGGGGTGGTCGCTACTGGCTAGCGCACGAGAAACGGTTTTTCGCATGGATTTCGGGCAGGAGGGAACGCCGTGCTCCTTTGAAAAGGTCGGACGGTTTCAAGGGTCATTGCCGCCAAAGGTGCACGAGAATTACGCCGCATGGAACGCCTCCGTGGCGCGGGCAGAACGCCTCACTGAAAAGAAGCGCGCTTTTCTTCGAATCCACGCAGACAAGGTCGACTCCGCCACGCAGTTTTGGATCGACGGCGGGGACATCGCTCTACCCGGCGTGTTCGAGCTGGTCGTAATAGCACGACCACAGGCTTCCATCCTTCAGTTCAATTTGCGCCAAATCGGCGCACCTTATCGCGGCTTTGGAGGCGCAGATTTCTCTGCCTCGGGTGAGTGGAAAGAGCGGCGCTTTCTCATCCAGACACGGGAACGTTGCGATTCAAAGGTGGCAGTCTATTTTTACACGGGCGGCGGTGATACAGACATTGCCTCTGTGGAGCTGGTGCGTCTCAACAAAGAGGAGATCGCCGCAACGGTGCCACGACCAGACGCTTCAATAAAGAATTTCTTCCGAAACAGCCGTTTTCCGCTGGGGCTGCCTTGCGGCTGGAACATCGACCGCGACAGCCGGACAGCCACCTGCGATGCGGATGCCGAACACCCAGGCGAGGGGGGAATCCCCTCTCTGGTGGTGAAAGCCGAAAAAGGATTCGCTCTTTATTCTGAGCCCTTTCAGACCAACCAGCCGGACAAACCCCATACCCTCGCCTTCACATACCAGTGCGAAGGCGCGTGCCGTGTGGACGTGATGCGCGAAGGCCGACCCTTTGCCAGTAAAACGCTTGTCCCTTCGAACGGCTGGCAGACAACAACGCTGGCTTTTGTGCCGCCCAGCGATGCGCTGTGCTTCTGTCTGCGCTTCACCGGAAACGGGACGTTCCGGCTGGATGCCCTGCGCGCAGTTGCTGGTGAGGCGGACGCCGCCTATGCAGACCGCCTGTGCGAGGTGGCGCTGGCACCGGGTCGTTCTGAAATCGCTGAAACACGCATTCAGTTCGCGGACGAACAGGCCAACGTACGCTTTTGCGTGACGGGTGCGGCGGGTGGCGCGGTGCTGAAAAGTTGCGTAACGGATCTATACGGACAAAGCGTGGCGCTTACCGACTGCCCCATCCCCGCTGACACAAAGCTATTTAAAGGAGAGTTGCGGTTCGACGTCTTTCCCGCTAGGCCCCTCGGACAATTCCGGATCGAGGCGTGGCTGGAGCGTAACGGCCAACGCATCTCGCCGTACAATGAGCTCGTGATGACGCGCCTAGAGCGTCCGGTATGCTGGGACCAAGACGCGCCGGACTCCCCCTTCGGGTGTCACTTTATCGCCTCAGAGCCGACCATCCGCATGATGAAAGCCTGCGGCATCAACTGGGCGCGTCTGCACGATGCCGGCACGGAATATTGCGGCTGGTGGAACCTAGAGCCGGAAAAGGGACAATGGACATTCATGGACGACGATCTTGTGCGCTACCGCAAAAACAAGATTAAGATTTTCGCACAATTGGGTACCACGCCTGCTTGGGCCTCGCACTTCGACGAGCTGGGGTGCAAATATATGGGATACTTCGAAAAGTTCCTGCGCCCGAAAAACAATGCGGCCTTCAACGCCTACGTGAAAACATTTGTCACGCGCTATAAAGGCGTGATTGACGAATACTTCATCTGGAACGAGCCTTGGGGCCAATGGTGGGAATCAGGGCAAGACGCGCGGTTTTTCGGAAAGGATGACGCGAAACGCGATTTCGCAGAGCTCTGCCGCGGCGCGTACCAGACCGTAAAAGCAATCGACCCGGCCATCAAGGTCGCTGGCTTTAATACCACGAGCGGGAAGCATGGCACGCAGTGGACAGCAGGCGTCTACGCCGCCGGGGGAATGACAACCTGCGATATGATCGACTTTCACCTTTACACCAAAAATGCGACTTGTCTCGACGATGACTGTGTACAACAGGCAACCCGTGACGCAGTCGGTGAGATTTTTTCAAAGGTTCCGAACGCGGGCGACAAACCGATCTATATGAGCGAGGGGCAAGGCGGTAGCACCGGCTCTTCAGGGGTCGGATGCCGCATGACCGGTCTTTATAAGCGGACCATCACTTGGCAGCCAGAAGAGGACTCGATAGGTTTGGCAGAGAAAAATTGCCGTTACACAATCAGCCTCCTAGCGCAAAAAGTTTCCAAGGTGTTTCTTTACACGGCACACAGCTACACCTGCCTCGCCCACGCGCCAAGCTTCATTGTGCTGCTGGGCGCAGATGGCTATCCGCATCCGAGTTTGGCCGCCTATTCGCACCTTACGCATGCGCTGGAGAAAAAGTCCTTCGTGCGGAAAGTCGCGCTAGGCGAAAACCGTTTCGCCTATCTTTTTACGGGACGAAACGGAACCTGTGCGGTGCTCTGTGGTGGCCGTGATGCTCAGCTACCGTTCATCCAAGATCCCGCGATCCGGTGGACCGATCTCTTTGGAAACCCTCTGATTGCTTCCACCACGCTTTTCGGCACGATGCGCTACGCGGAGAGTACGCTGTCACCAGAGGAACTGGAAACCCGACTGACACACCCGTAGCGCCGACTCTGATCTTACAGTTAGAAAGAGCAGTTGAATCAGGTTCGTTGACTTAAAGGGATGGCACTCAAGTAGGTCTTTTAGCTGAAGGCTCTAATAATGAAGGACGTGTCGGTTAATCGACTTGAACATAACGCCTGCGACGTGAGATCATTCATTTGATTTTCGATAATCTGAATAACGTGTTTGATAATGAACGAAAGGAAAAAATGAAGCAACTTATTATGATGGCAATAGGTGTGTGGTTGATGGGGCAGGCACTGTGGGCACAGGAACAACCCAAATTGCAGGTGGAACATCCCCGGGAGGCAACCGAGTGGATCACGTCAATGGCCTACAATGCCAACGACACGAAATTGCCGCGCGTCCTGTTGATCGGCGATTCGATTTGTAATGGATACAACGGGGACGTCAGCCAAGAACTAGCGGGAACAGCCTACATCACATTCTTCGCAAGTTCGAAGTGCTTGTGCGATAAAAGTTATCTGCGCTCGCTGGCCTTCTTTTTGGATGAAAGTGACTACGCGATCATTCACTTCAACAACGGGTTGCACAGCCTGTCGAGCAACCGCCAAGACTGGGAGACCTGCCTGCGTGCATCCATCCAGTTGATCAAAGAAAAGGGCAAAGGAGCGAAGATTTTTTGGGCAAGTTCAACTCCGCTTAAAGACCCCAAACTGACAGAGAAGGCCCTAGAACTGAATGCCATTGCGGCGCGAGTGATGGCCGAGGAAGGCATTCCCACCAATGACTTGTTTGCGCTGATGAATCCCTTGGATCGAGAAACCAATTGGAGCGACACGTATCATTTCAAAGGCGAGGCCAAGAAGATGCAGGCAAAAGCCATTGCTGATTGCGTGAGAAAAGCGCTGGGGGCGAGTCAGGCTTCGGACGACGCTGCTGATGCTGCCCTGAAGGCGGCCAACACGGCTACCGGACCCGACGGCAAGCTGGACGCAACCAAGAAATAGGCGTGGTTCCTGATAGCGAGGTTAACGCATGGGTGGGGGTTTTCTCGATAAGATGACAGGACTGACACAGGCCGAAGTGCTTGAACGTCAGACGCGGGATGGTTTAAATGAACTACCCTCTCAGGGACGACGGGGAGGGCTGGACATTTTCGTCGGCGTCCTCAAAGAGCCGATGTTCCTGCTCCTGATCGCGTGCGGAGCCCTATACCTGCTTTCCGGACAATTTCAGGAAGCGGTGATGTTGCTGGGCTTTGTGTTCGTCATTATCGGCATCACCTTCTATCAGGAACGAAAAACCGAGAGGGCGCTTGAGGCGTTGAAAGAGCTCTCAAGTCCACGTGCCTACGTTATCCGTGATGGTAAGAAAATGCGAATCGCCGGACGCGAAGTGGTCTGCGACGATGT
>CAZSUM010000248.1:0-4435 GCA_964610015.1 uncultured Lentisphaeraceae bacterium | reverse complement strand
GAGCGTTTCTCGAACGTGCCTGTGGGATAGCACCTCTCAAAAACCCCCTGATTTCGGGCCTTCCAGCCGTATCCGCCGGCAAACGCACTTCCGGAACCGTCTTTGAAATCACGAAAAAGCCCAATGAATCATTGGGGGAAAGGGGGCGGAGTGCCTGTTTCTTGTACCGTATGGGATGCTAAAGACAGGATTTTGAACTTACAAGGCAATCTTGAACACTCATTGTCCGTATACCCAAGCATTGCCTTTAATGAAAGATCACTCAAAACTGAGTCCTGAACCTATCGAAACCTGAAAAAATGACATGGCTCATGTTAAACAGAAAAAGAGAACCGTGTAAGAGCCCTTTTCGAGTACAAGCGTTTTGATGATCCAGCTCTGATCCCACACAATAGAAATGCTTTTCTGAGATATCCCCCTTTAAGATCTTTTCTTTCATTTTTGGATAAGAAAGGATTATCATTTCTTAAGTTTTAGTAGAGGAGCTTGTAAAAATGAAATCTGTAATCGCCTGGATCACATTATTTTTCGTTGTCACCTGCCTAGCCTCAGAGCAAAAACCAAATATCATTTTTATCCTTGCTGATGACTGGGGCATTGGAGATGTAAAAACCTATGGCGGCGATCGTTGCAAGCTTGACACACCCAATATGGACCAGCTTGCAGAGCAAGGCATCACGTTTATGGATGCTCACAGCTCATCTTCTGTCTGTACCCCCACCCGTTACAGCGTTCTAACCGGCCGTTACAATTGGCGGAGCCAACTGAAAAGCGGTGTGCTGATGGGGTTTAGCACTGCGCTGATAGAGCCAGGTCGCGCAACCGTGGCTTCTTTTCTGAAAGAAAATGGCTATATCACAGCTTGTTTCGGTAAGTGGCACCTTGGTATGGATTTTCCAACCACTGATGGTAAACCAGCGAACTCAGCTGCAAAAAATGCCGAGGAATTAAAAACCAAGTGCAATGTGGATTGGGATGGAAAGATTGAGAATAGCCCCAATACCGTTGAGTTCGATTATTACTGGGGTATTAGTGCCTCTCTGGATATGCCCCCTTATATCTGGATCGAGAACGACCGTTTTGTAGGCGAATGCACAGCCATCAAGACGTTTATTCGCGCTGGCCCCGCTCACGCCGATTTCCATGACGATGACGTCTTGCCAACCTTGTCAAAAAAGGCTGTTGAGTTTGTGACCGCGCATGCCCGTATGCCTGAGCCTTTCTTTCTCTATGTAGCGCTGAACAGTCCGCATACTCCCATTTCTCCCTCAAAAGCTTTTCAAGGCAAAAGCCCCCGGGGTGCCTATGGTGACTTTGTCATGGAGACCGACTGGGCGATCGGTCAGATTGTTAAGGCCATCGACAAAGCCGGAATCGCTGAAAATACCCTCATTATTGTCACCTCAGACAATGGGTGTAGTCCGGCAGCAATGGGAAAAATCAAAGGCCTCACTTTTAATATGGGAGAGGAAAATCCCGTCGATCCCGATGCACACTATGCCTGTTATCTCTATCGAGGTCATAAGGCTGACATCTATGAGGGGGGGCACCGGGTTCCATATATCGCCCGTTGGACTGGCAAAATAAAAGCTGGCAGCCTATGTGCCGATCCCGTATGCCTTGTCGATCTCTTTGCTACCTGCGCCGATATTCTCGAAAAAAAACTACCAGACACCTGTGCAGAAGACTCTGTGAGTCTGCTACCCAACCTCTTGGGCAATGCCAAGGGGCCCGTACGAGAAGCTGTGATACACCACTCAATTAATGGCAGTTTTGCCATTCGCCAGGGACAGTGGAAGTTAAACTTTTGCCCCGGTTCCGGTGGCTGGAGCACCCCTAAACCTTCGACAAATAAAAAGGGCCGAGGAAGAGTAATTCCCCAAAAAGAGAGTGCGGAACAGTGGGTACAACTCTATGACCTTTCGACTGATTGTGCTGAGACAAAAAACGTGGCTCAGGCACATCCGGAAATTGTCGAACACCTGACACAACTAGCGGAAAAATATATCCGTGAAGGACGTTCAACACCTGGTAAAAGACAGACAAATACCGGTGAAACGCACCTCTACCCGAAGTGGATACGAACAACGTTCGCGATTGGGTTGTGACTTGTTTTGACGCCCGCTTTTGCAGTAAGGTAATCAAATGAACATTAAACTTATTGTGCCCGGTTTTTTCGATGTACAGGTCAATGGATTTGTCGGAGTGGATTTCAGCAGTGAAGAACTAACAGAAGAGTCATTTCGACATGCCAGCCATGCCCTGCTCGAGCGTGGAACTGTTGCTTTTTTGCCAACCATCATTACCAGCACTGAATCACTCACACACCGAAACCTCGCACTGATGAATTCAGTTTTAAATCAGGATGCCATGCTTGCGCGCCACATCCCGGGTTTTCATCTGGAGGGGCCTTTTATTTCAAAGCAACCCGGCGCAGTAGGTGCCCATAATCCGGCTGCTGTACGTGACCCTGATTGTGCACTCTTCGATCGTCTTTATCAGTGGTCCGCCAAACGCCTGCGCCTGTTAACCCTAGCGGCCGAGTGTCCCGGCGCGGACGTGCTCGCTCAGCATGCCGTCTCACGCGGTGTTACGGTTTCATGCGGTCACCAGCTAGCCACGCCCGAAGATCTCGCACGACTTGTGACTTCTGGTGCCAAAGCCCTAACCCATCTTGGAAACGGTCTTCCCAATCTTGTTCATCGACATCACAACCCCTTGCTGGCGGGACTCGCTGAGGAACGTCTGAATATTCTCTTTATTCCAGATGGCCACCACCTGCCACAACCCGTACTCAAGATTTTCGCGCGCGCCGCGGGACCAGACCGGCTGATCGCCACCTCCGACGCCTCGCCCGCGGCAGGCCTGCCGCCCGGAACCTACACGGTGCTGGGCAACCACGCCGTGCTGGAACCCGACGGGCGCCTGCACAATCCGGAGAAGCAGTGCCTGGTCGGATCTTCCGCCACACTCTTTGCCTGCATGAATGTCCTTCACCGGCTCGGGCTTTTCCCGCTGGAGGATCTGCTGAAGATCGGATTTGCCAATCCACTCGCGCTCATCCGCTGCGACGCGCGCGCGATTCCCACCTGCAGCCATGCCGTAGCGTTCGATCCGGAGAGCGGCTTTACGCTGGTTTAGACAACACCCGCTCCAACGCTACAGCGAGTTGACATATTCCGTCAGGTCCTCGACCTCCCGCGGCGTCAGGCCACGGGTGTTGCCATGTTTGTTGTTTGCGTTGTCGGTGGTGATGACATCCTGGATTGTGGCGGCGCGGCCATCGTACATATAGGGCGCCGTGCGCCAAGTCTCGATGAGAATCGGCGTCGCGAAGGGACGGACGCGTTCCTCGTCGGAGCCCAGTCCCAGCACGTATTTCTTCTTGTCGCTGTGGTACGGTGGCGTGTGGCATGTGACACAGGCGGCCTTGCCCTCGAAAAGCTTCTTGCCGCGCAGCGCCGATGCGGTCAGCGAGCCATCCGGCTTGAGATAGGGGCTGGGGATCGGCTTGAGCGACTTGAGATAGGTGTTGACGGTTTCGAGCTGCGGTTCGGGCAGCTCGTGGAACTGAATCAGGGCAAACCCCTTGGTCACCGCGATCTCGGCCGAGGCGCGAACGCCGGTGATCATCACCGGCGAGGTACGGTGGGTATAGAGCAGGCTGCGCGACTGCTTGGGGTTGCCGATCCCGTCGTTCATCAGATCCCAGTTGGTTCCATCCGAACGGGCTTCCGGGTGACAACTGGCGCAACTCAGCCATTGCTGATAACAAAGCGTAGCGTCGTGAAACGCGATCTCGCCGGTGCGCGCGGCGTCGGGTTTTGGTGACACGCCCAGCGGCAACGGCACCGCGGCACCGGGTCCGTCTTCCCAGATCTCTATCAGATTAAGCGTGTCGGAAAAGGCCATTGCCGTGTAGAGCCCCGTATCGCAGGCCACCAGCCAGCGCGCACCCTGTCCCTCCAGCGCCACACGGGTTTTGGCGCCATACAGAAACGCGAGATCGTTGACCACCTCCGTCGGGGATTTGGCGGCCTGGAGCCGCCGCAGCATCTCCTTGATGTCCACGGCGATCACCTCGTGCGTGCCGGAGATGGCCACGCACAGCCAGGCGTCCTCCCCCGCGATGGTTACCCCCCAGGGATTGGCCGCCCCCTGCACCGTATCGTCCAGCAGCACGGCATTCACATAGGCCTGTTTTGCGACATCGAAGATCGAAACCGCGCCGGTGTTGATCCAGCCGCGATCGAGATGGGTGGTGGGCACCGTGAAGCGTCCAATCGAGTGCGTCACAAAGTAGTATCGCCCATCGCGGCTCATCACCGCGTCGCGAATGGCATAGGCACCGGCAGGCAAATCCAGTGTGGCGACCTTCTCAAGTGTGGCGCTGTCGTAAAGATTCACCTGCGCAAACACATGCTGACTGTTGGCC
>CAZSUM010000247.1:1511-4437 GCA_964610015.1 uncultured Lentisphaeraceae bacterium | reverse complement strand
AATATCCCTGACGGAATGAACCGTCTTTGCCCAGCCAAATAAGCAGATTTATTGGCATTTTAGCAGAAAGGGGGTCAATCTTAGATAATAGATATTTACCGACATCTCCATCTTTGGTTTGTGTCAAACCCTTTGCAATCTGTACTGTAGCCTTCTGTAGATCCCCGACTTCATTATATACGATATTCTTGACCTCGGCCCCGATCAGTTGAATGCTTTTCTCCGCGTCACGAATCATGTTGACCAAGATGTATCGACCACCTAGATAAAAAACCAAAAGCAAAATCAATAATCCCGAGCCTGTAATAAGCCCGAATCGCGTTCGTATGCTTTTTAGATCTAATAGGATGTCTTTAGCTTTCATTGGGGTCTCATACTTTGTTTTTCATACTAGCATAAAAACGGCCCAAATGGGCCAATAAAAAGTAAGGGGTACGAATTTTTCTGTTGCAGGTTCGGAGGCCTTGAGAGGCAATTAATGAAGCGTTATGGCTTTGAATGTGTCACCGTTAATATGAAATATCTCAGAGTGTTTTCCCTTGACTGGGAGTTCGAAGGACGCTGCTCCGCACTGGACTTTTAATACGCATTCCTCATCATCTCGCTGCCAAGGATTGCAGGCGAGGATTAGCCATTCTGTATTGCTGATCTTCAATTTACGTAGTAATGGCTTCTTTGTTTGCCATAGAACGTGTACGGGCTCATTATTAAAAGGATGAGCTTGAGCGATTTTTTCAGAAAGATCAGCTACACGTTTAAGACTTTGAACAAAGAGGGGTAACTGACGATAGTAAGGTCCAGAGCCTTTTGGTTCCCATCCCCATAAAACGGTTCCTTGTGCACCACAGAAGTATGGAATAACCGCCATGGCCTCGACAAGATAGTCGTCTAATTCCTGATTGCCAAGTTTCTTATTGCTGTTGTGATAGCGCATCCAGAGATAAGCGTACAAAGGTTTAGCCCCATGCTCTTGAATGCTGTTAAAATTCTCCTCCACATTGGAAGCCATATAAAAAATGGATCCAGGGGTATCGTAAAAACAGTAAATGCTAGAGATAACAAAGTCGACCGAAGGATGAATATATTTCCAAAGATCGCCATCGGTCTTGTGTGAACCGTCAATCTGTGCGGCTTGTTTTCCCGCAATGCCCCAGTAATCGCGTTTAAAGGGTTGTGGCCCATAAATCCCGACAGGGGTTTGCGGGTAAACCTCTTTGAACCATTGACAGGGCAGCGCGTACCAACTTCCCCACTCACGGTAATAAACTTCTTTGAAGTCTGCGCGATCCGAGACACCGGAGAGCTTTCGAATCGTGGGATCGGCCCACAGTTTGTCTAAATCCTCTTTAAAATGAAATTCGATGTCATGAACAAAGATTTGATTTGTGCGATTCGTTCCAATGTTACGGCGAATAATCCTTTCAAAGAAAGGGGGTTTCTTCCACGGATTATTACCCTCTGGGATAATCTTCTCCCGCTGACGACCTGGGTAATCGGAGTAAGTGTTTAACAAGTCTACTAGTTCAAAACCGTGTGCAGCGGCTTGTTCTTGATTGGCAGCCTTGTTTTTGCCTCCCACATCCCAGAATGCTTTCAAGCCACCCTTGAAATTAAGAATTTCAATGGAACGCCATTCAGGAAGGGGGCCTAGGTCTTCAGCGCTACTCTTCGGTATTGTCGACAGGCTCAGCAACCCGATAGTGAAAATCGAACGCATTAATTGTTTTGTTGTCATCAGTCAGCATCCTAGCGATCCATTAAATGGTAAAAAGTTTATACATCATGATATCAGCAAACAAGTAACTATTTTTGTTTTGTTCAAATATTAACTGCAAAAACAGGCATTAGGCGATATTCTGTCCTGTGTACGGTTTCCCTCTTTGCCTTGATCTTCAATGGTAACCAGATTACTGTTTATAAATAAGGAAGCTGAAATGATAAGCATAAAAAAGTTGGCTCTGCTTATATTGTTCCCCGTTTCTCATCTATCTGCGCAAGCGTCTATTGAATACCGTAATCTGGATGGACTTAACGATCCTAAACGCTGGGAACCTGCAGAGTGTGAAGTCTCTGTCTCTGCCCGTAAGGCTTGGGATTTGCCCATGATGCGCATGCACATATTGGTTGATTACACGGCGGGTGAAAAAGCATATCCAATCGGTTGGCCGCGCATGTATCTGAACCTCACTCAGAAAGAGCAGAACTGGAGAGATTATGATCGATTGGAATTTCAGCTTTATGTTGAGAGTTCACGCGATAATTTGCCTCAGAGGCCAATTAACTTTCATCTCTTTAATAAACAGGGGCAAAAAAAGATTATCTCAATGACCTCTGCTACGATTGGCAAGGCCGTGACCTTTAGTCTTAACATCTCGGATATTGGAATACCCGGGGAGGTCACGCGGGTGGGTTTCAATATCAATGAGTCGGATTATAACGACAAAGACCTTGTCGATTATCACATCGGTGGATTCCGTTTGGCCCGTGCAAGCGCTGCACAGGTCACAGAAATCAAGTCTGTCGCTCCGGCGATTTTCTGTGACAGCAAGGTCCTGCCGATAGAAGTTGTTATAGAGGGACCTTCTGAGAAACTTATCGAAGGAATCCCCTTTCAGCTATGTTGCGGCGAAGAGGTTGCATTCAGAAAAACCATACCGGTTGTCCGTGGGCGTCAAACACGCTATCTTTCGTTAGACGCTGCCAACATTAAGCCAGGCACATACACGTTTATGGCATTTCCTGAAAAACCCGAACTTCGTAAGTCCATCGCCATCACCATCACCTCGTCACCCTGGAAATAAGGATCATTGATGAAACGGTTAGCGACGACACTTTTTTTACTCAGCTTTTCGTTATCAGTACATAGCGAAATACGTATATATGATTTTGGCACAAAAGACTCCGCTTTACACAAAGGGGCCATCCA
>CAZSUM010000247.1:0-1501 GCA_964610015.1 uncultured Lentisphaeraceae bacterium | reverse complement strand
CAGATAACAGAGCAAGGAGGACCTCAGGTCACATGGGACCAACCCAACGAACTCAAAAGTGTCAAGAACCCGATTGTTTGTGAGTGGATCGAAGATAAAAGCCGTGGACAAAAGATACCTCCGGTTGTTTATCAGAACGAACTGACCTGCGACTATATCGCTTCTTCGCAGCCGCATGAATTGAGCATTGATGTAGCTGCGGGGGTCTACGAAATTGTGATGCTTTGCGGGCGTTCGGGAAAGGACGCTTCTCAAGTCTGGGACATGACCGTTTCTGATGGGCATACTGAAACGACAGCAACCTTTGCCGGCGCCTACGAACTACGCAAGTTGCAATTCAAAACAAGCGCTACAAACAAGGGAATTGGGCTGCGTTTTTCTACGCGTAGCCGCTGGCTGGTTAATGCCGTTATGGTCATCCCTGAAACAGAGAAAAAACAGGCGTTTAAGGAAATAATTGACCCGTTGCTAAAAGCTTGTTTTATGTTGCCACCTGAAGAGCTATCAAAATGGAAGGAGGTTCCAGAACCCTGCACTTGGCCAGAGCCAGAGTGGACAGAAAAACAAAAAGAGGATGGACTGGCAGTCTATTCACGTCCATGGGTTGAGCCGGTATGGCCCCACCACTTTCCTCGTCAGCATGAGATCAATGCGCCCATACGCGCCTTTGCCTCACAGAACGAATACGAACCGTTAACCTTCACGCTTTATCCCCTTAAGGATTTTTCTGACCTGTCGGTTAACGTTGAAGCGCTGGTCAATAAAGTCAATGGTCGAACATTCACCATTGCCGACAATCAAATCGATGTACGTTTTGTCAGCTACCAGAATGTGCGCCCTAACTACAGCACCTACAATACCTACTATCGCGCTCCGGATGTCCTGATGCCTTGGCATCCACAACCTCTCAAAAAAGGTGAGAACCTCCGCTTGTGGATCACCATTAAAACAGGGATAGACCAACCAGCAGGAATATACAATGGCAGTATCGTTGTCACGGCGGATAAGAGATCGTTGTCTCTTCCTCTTTCATTGCGCGTTCTGCCGATCGTCCTGCAAAAAGATCAATCGCTTGTGTACGGGCAGTACTACTATCACCCGCTGGATAAGTTGAACGTAGCACCCGACGATTTTTCCCGTGCTTGGTGGCAGCATAAAGCAGAAACGGAACACATGGATATGCGTGAACACGGCATGAACACCGTTGTTCTTAGTTTGGGAGGGTATTGGAAGAGTAATAGATGGCACTATCAATTCGATAGGCTTCAAAGCAAGATCGATCTGTACCGAAAAGTCGGTTTTGATAAGCCGATTGTCTGTCACTTTCCCTGCAACGCGCTTTACCACAAATACATGAAGACAAGCATGGGCTCGCATTTGAAACAACTCGAAATGCCGCCAAACGATTTCTTTAAAGAGATGACCCTCATGGTGCAAGAAATCGAAAACGAAGCACGCCGCAGACAGTGGCCCAAACTTTATTACTATCCGGTTGACGAAC
>CAZSUM010000246.1:0-4458 GCA_964610015.1 uncultured Lentisphaeraceae bacterium | reverse complement strand
GTATCGCCTGTATGCGCCCAGATGCGCTTGTAACAGACGGGCCCCTTCTCCGTCCGCTTGCTGCCATGCCTTTTGTTCCTGTGGATGTCGCAGGACGTGACGCACGCTGCGCAGAGGTGTTTGCCATACAGGCTACCGGATTGGCAACCCGTTTGATCCATGCTGGCTTCCAGCGTGTTGTGGTGGGGCTGTCCGGGGGATTGGATTCGACTCTGGCTTTGCTGGCAACCTGTGAAGCGTTTGATCGTGCCAAGCTCGACCGTGCCGGAATTCTCGCGTTAACCATGCCTGGGTTTGGCACAACGCAACGAACGCTTGGCAATGCTCGATCCCTTTGCCAAGCTTTAGGAGTGACATTAGAAGAGATCACCATCCATGAAGCGTGTCGAACCCATCTCCGGGATTTAGGGCACGATGGCACTTCTTGCGATGTCACCTACGAGAACGCACAGGCGCGTGAACGGACGCAACTGTTGATGGATCGTGCCAATATGCTGGGTGCGCTGGTGGTTGGCACAGGTGATCTTTCTGAAATCGCATTGGGGTGGTCCACCTATAATGGAGACCACATGAGCATGTATGGGATTGGTGCGTGAACTTGTTTCTTGGGTCGCGCGTGAGGAGATGTCACGTCCTGATGCGGCAGTGCTGGAAGATATTCTCAAAACGCCAGTCTCGCCGGAATTGCTGCCTGCGGATAAGAACGATGGAATTGCGCAGAAAACTGAAGAGGTTATCGGACCTTATGCGCTACATGATTTCTTTCTCTTTCATACGGTACGGCGTGGCACGTCACCCCAGCGGCTTCGTGTGCTGGCAGAACAAGCGTTTGAAGGGGTCTATACGACGTCTGAAATTAGCAAATGGCTGAATCTGTTTTTGAAACGTTTCTTTAGTCAACAGT
Source organism: uncultured Lentisphaeraceae bacterium (assembly GCA_964610015.1). Classification (GTDB taxonomy): domain Bacteria; phylum Verrucomicrobiota; class Kiritimatiellia; order RFP12; family UBA1067; genus CAZSUM01. Next base: position 3,554 of record CAZSUM010000246.1, on the reverse strand, counting down.
TCAAACGTTCCTGCCTGCCGGATGGACCTAAGGTCGGTGCGATTAATCTCTCGCCACGCGGCGATTGGCGTATGCCCAGCGATGCCTCCGTCGCCTGCTGGTTATCTGCGCATTAACCCCAAGGTGAACCAAGAGACATCAGGCAGGGTCTCTGGTAGGGATGCGTCCCCCTTCGGAACGCCGGTGCCTTGGCGGAGGAGGCGAGACGTCCGCAGGTCCATGTCCCGCCCCGTGTTCCTCCTACGCCCGACACCGTATCCTTGACAAGCTCCTGTTGATATTGCATGCTCGTTGCACAGTTAGTTGTTTGAAAAGAGAGGACAAGGATATGGCAAAAAAAGCCAAAGTTTCAAAACGCGTCGCGATTGTGGGGTTTGGGTTCATGGGGCGGATGCACTACGGACAATGGAAAAAGGTTCGAGGCGCACAGGTGGTTGCCTTGTGCGATAAAGATAAGTCGCAATTTACGGCACCCGTGCAGGGAGGAAACGTGACGGGTGCGGACACCTCAGTTGATTACGGGGATGCTGTGATTTATGAGGATTTTGAGCTCATGCTGAAGGAAGCCAAGCCAGATGTGATCTCTTTGACGCTTCCCACGCCGTTACATGTTCCTTTGACAATCAAGGCACTTGAGGCAGGCGTCAGTGTGCTTTGCGAGAAACCCATGGCGCTTGATACAACTGCGTGTGAGAAGATGATCCGCGCAGCAAAGAAAGCGCCTGCTGGGACCCACCTGATGGTGGCGCAATGTCTTCGCTTCTGGCCGTGTTATTCCTTTCTTAAGAAACTCATCGACAGTGGTAAGTATGGCAAGGTGCGCGCTGCTTCGTTCTTTAGATATTCTGCGCCACCCGGATGGGGCAAAGGTAAGAGTTGGTTTGAAGATGAGTCCAAGAGTGGGGGTGTGGCGCTTGATCTGCATATCCACGATACCGATATGGTGCAATTTCTTTTCGGTATGCCTAAATCGGTCATGAGTTCTGCGGCTTACAACGAGAAGGGGACCATGCAGTATATCTCGACGCTCTATGATGTCGGTGGTGCAACGGTGACCGCAGAGGGGAGTTGGTGTATGGCCCCTACACTTGGATTTGAAGCGGGTTTTACCGTTACTTTTGAAAAGGCGGTGGTGGTGCTTGATGGCAAAAGAGACCCGTCGTTTTGTGTCTATCCGCTCAAAGGAAAAGCCTTTGTCCCCAAATTGGCGCAGGGGGATGGGTATGAATATGAGATCGCCTGGTTTATGAAAGTGCTTTGTGGACAGGAGGTGCCGTGTGTGACGACACCTGAGCAGTCGCGCGATTCAGTACGCATTGTGGATGCTGAGAAGAAGTCAGCAAAAAATGGGCGTCCCGTGCGGCTTGTGAAATAAGTTTTTTTTAAAGGCAATCGTGAGGAAAGGAATTGAGTCATGGTGAAATGTGGAGCGTGGCCGGTAAGCGCATGCAGTTGGTCTTTCAGAAAGGGCATTGATGAAATAGGGTCTGTGATGACGGCCTTAGGACTCGAACACATCAATTTGGCGATTGCGCCAGCACTTGCGCCGGATGGCGAGGCCTATTTAGAGGCTGTGCGGCGACAAGGCTGGACGATCACAGCGGGTATGATGAATTTTGATTTTGAAGATTATACCACGCTGGATACGATCAAATTAACGGGTGGCATTGCACCAGATGCGCATTGGCCTGCGAGTGGTGAGGCGTTTGCCAAAGCAGCCAAGATTACAGCCGAACTTGGGTCGGAGTATATCATGATGCACGTTGGGTTTTTGGATCACACCGATGCGGCATATGCCAAGAAGTTTTATGAGCGGGTGCGGTATCTGGGTGATCGTGCCAGCGAGGAGGGCATCAGTCTGTTGATGGAAACGGGGCAGGAGACAGCGGAAGAACTCCAGCGCTTTGTTGAAAAATTGAATCATCCGAATGTGTTGCTTAATTTCGATCCAGCCAACCTGATTCTCTATAACAAAGATGAACCACTTTCGGCTTTACGGCGGTTGGCCCCTTGGATTCGTCATATCCACATCAAGGATGCACTTCGCACGGCCGTGCCAGGAACGTGGGGTAGCGAAGTGGCTTGGGGAGACGGTCAGGTCAATGCCTTCGCGTTCCTCAATACATTGGCTGAGGTGGGCTACACAGGGGCGATTGCGGTGGAACGCGAAGCGGGTGAACAGCGCGTCAAGGATATCACTACGGCTGTCCGTCGATTAGCCGCTTATTGATTTCTTAAGACTCTTCCACGAGAACAAGGGTTACGTCTCGCTGTTTACCATCGTGTAAGACGGTGAGCGTAACCTTTTCGCCTGGACGGCGTGGGTCTAGGATGGCTTGTAACGTTTCGATGGTACTGACGCGGATTTGATCAACGGCAACAATCACATCGCCAAAAATCAGGCCGCCAAGTTGATTGACACTAAGCCCCGTGAGTCCTGCGCGAGCCGCAGGTGTCTTTTCAAAGACCGCATAGATCGCGACGCCTTCAATGCCTGCGCGGGTTGTGACATGGTCGGGCAAGAGTTGAACGCCTAGGCCTGCACGTGTGACGCGCCCTTTCTCAATCAATTGCGGAACCACGCGCGAGACAGTATCGGAGGGAACCGCAAATCCAATACCTGCGTAAGCGCCACTGGGGCTGAGAATAGCGGTGTTGACGCCAACCAGTTGTCCTGAAGAAGCAAGCAGAGGCCCTCCTGAATTACCCGGATTAATGGCGGTATCGGTCTGGATGACATCATAGATTTTGCGATCAGTCATGGAGGTGATGGTACGTCCCAAGGCACTTACAATGCCTGAAGAAAGGGTGGTGTCCAGCCCAAACGGATTGCCGATCGCATAGACCTGCTGACCGACTTGCAGGTCGCGTGAAGGTGCGACAGCGACGGGGGTTAGCTTTTCAGGGGCCACGTCAATTTTCAAAACAGCAAGATCGTAATCCGGGGCAATACCGATTAAACGTGCATCATATCGTGAGCCATCCGGAAAGGTTACCGTGAGTTTGTTGGCTTGATGCACCACGTGATAATTGCTGACAATATGGCCGTCTTGATCCCAGACAAATCCTGAGCCAGCGCCCTGTGGGACCTCATAAAGTTGAAATCCGAAAAACCCGCTTCGGACAAGGCCGTGGTTGGCAACCGCCACAACAGAGGGCGATACCCGTTTATAAATCGAGATGGCATCTTGCTCTTGTGGCAAGCGTGTGAGTTCCTGTGCGGGCGAGGGGAGCATCTGTTCCGAATGCGTATTTGGGTCTTGCGTACGGGACGTGTCACGCGAACGATCTTGCGCATTTCTGATCTGTAAAACCAGAAAGAGCGTCATGGCAATTAACGTTAAGGTCAGAAAAGGTGAACGCGTTGCATTCATCTCTAAAGCATAGCGAATGAGGTGTGTTCAGTTCGAGTATAAAGTTCAACGAGCGCGTTTTTCGGGGGGGTCCACTTAAAAGCCAAGCTTGACTCATTTTGCCACTCCCCTGCATAATACTTTTTTAATGTATGGGAACCTGTAACTGACTGCTGGTTAAGCCAGTCAAGCAAATAATCG
>CAZSUM010000245.1:0-4476 GCA_964610015.1 uncultured Lentisphaeraceae bacterium | reverse complement strand
ACTGTTTCCGGCAAACCGATGGGACTGCGCTCCCATGGCGAAAACAGGAACCGGTGCCCCCGTATGGCTCAGACTGCTCCACTTAAGCCCAGCACGTTGACTCACCAAGCGTGACCAAGCCAGCGTGATGTTTTTGCTATCACTGTATGTGAAGTCACCTTTAGACTCGCCTCCCTTGTTATAAATTTTCCGAATTTCATTCGATTCTTCCGCCGTTAGGGTTTTAACCCCGAAATACGCCTGCATCAAGGGCAGCGCATCATCAAATGTTAGTTTTTTCTGCTCAATTTCTTTAAACAGACCTGTAGACGCCCCACGCGACCCTTTTTGTGCCTGAATCGTTTTGCTCATACCCGGCGCACTGATTCTCGCTTCGTCTAAGGAAAGTCCACCACACTCATGATCAGCAGTCACCACAATCAACGTCTCTTCCGGTGCTTGGTTGCAAAAATCAACCGCAATTTTAATCGCTTGGTCAAACGCCAGCAACTCTTGAATCATCGTTGGCGCATCATTCGCATGACTCGCCCAATCAATCTGCGCACCCTCAACCATCATGAAAAACCCATCCGAATCCTTTAGCAAGGCGATTGCTTTCTGTACATGATCTGCCAACGTGATTTCATGCTTACTGTCGATCAAGAAAGGCATTAAGCTTCGGACCCAAACATGCTCAGCCCCGCCCTTCAACGCGTCAAAGGCCTGTCGATTCTCAACAATCGTATACCCATTTTTGACCGCTGCTTCGGTGGCCGCATGATCCGCCTCCGATCCACCCAACATCTTCGGCCCACCCACATAATCCAGACTTGCTGTCGCTAACTGCAAAGCGATCTGAGGATATTCATTGCGACTTTTTGCAATCGCATAAAAACCAGCAGGTGTCGCATGATTCGGTGCCGCTGATGAAATCACCCCAACTTTTAGCCCACGTTTTTTTGCGTACTGAGCCATGGGCTCAAATTTTAAACCCGACTCTTTATCAATATTTAACGCGCCATTTTGGGTCTTACACCCCGTAGAAAGTGCGGTAGCGGAGGCTGCGGAATCGGTAATATCAGCATTTTTTGCAAATGTTTGCGCCATGCCCTTTACCGGAAGATGGGTCATCACCAATCCCTTAATCTGATCCGCAGGGATTCCTCGCATCGCCTGATCATCTTTTAGATAAGACTCGGTCGCCAAAACATCAGGTAGCGCCATTCCATCCCCAATGAACAAAAAGATATATTTTGGAAGTTTCTCAGAAAACCCAACCTGCACAAGGAAAACAAGCACCAAAACCAGCATATTGCGACAAAAAACTGCTCTTTTTTTCATAATCTGAACATCCCCTTTATACTATCAATGAAAGTTTTTCTATTATTGCAAACGCTTCCGATTCTGTCCAACTGTGATTCAATCCGATCCCGTCTTGTTTCAGCGCCTTCTTTATGGCATAATTCAAACTTTATTTCGACCCCTACCTGTTTAAAACAAATAATGACTGCATACCATGTTTTTTAAGAGAGCCTATCCGATTATTCGTGAACGCAACGCGCACTGCATTTCGCGTGCAAATATAGATCCTGATGCGCTTAAAGTTCTTTACCGTCTGATTCATATTGGCCATACCGCCTATCTGGTGGGTGGGAGTGTTCGTGATTTACTGCTAGACCGTAAGCCCAAAGATTTCGACATTAGTACGGATGCCAGACCCAACGAGATTCGGCGGCTTTTCAGAAATTGCTTCCTTATCGGTCGACGATTCCGCCTCGCGCACATTATCTTTGGACGTAAAATCATTGAGACCTCTACCTTCCGTCGACAGCCCGATGAAACCGACAGTGACGGAAAACTTTATCAGGCTGAAGACAATACCTTTGGTTCGCCGGAAGAAGATGCCAAACGACGTGACTTTACTGTAAACGGATTGTTTTATGACCCCAAGACCTTTAGCGTCATCGACTATGTCGGCGGATTGAAAGATCTTGAAAAAAAAGTCTTACGAAGTATTGGTGATCCAGAAGTCCGCTTCCGCGAAGATCCAGTTCGTATGATGCGAGCAATTAAGTTTTCGGCACGCCTTGGCTTTTCAATCGACCGTGCCTGTCGTAAAGCGTTGCTCGCCTGTCATTCGGATATCCGCCATGCCTCTGCGCCACGTGTGTGCGAAGAAATCTTTCGTCTCTTTACCTATCAAGCCTCAACAACCGCCTTTAAACTCTGCTGGGAGTTTAAATTGCTCGAAGACCTTTTACCAGAAGTCGCATCCTATATTGAACGCAGTGGCGGGGCACATTCACCCCTTTGGTCCTACCTGACTGCTATCGATACAGACCCTCAAAGCGAAGAACTCTCCAATGGTGTGCGCATTGCCTGCCTCTACTATCCGCTTTTTAAAGAACAACTTCTTAAGGAAGAGACCCAGAACCCACACGGTCGCATCAACCACTTGCAGATTGCGCGACGTGTCTTTCATCCGCTGGCAGAGCGTCTGCGTATTCCCAAAGCAACGTTGTATACCGCCATATCAGCAGTAGAAATGCAACGCCGCCTCTCAACACCGCCCAAAGCAGGCCGAGGTCCCCGGTTCCTGTACCATCCTGATTTTCCAGAGGTCCTCACCTTCCAACGCATTTTGGTCGTAGCAGAAAAAGGGGATCGAGCCACTTTTGACGCTTGGCAGACTTGTTATGCAACGGAAGTGGCCAAGAACAAATCAGACAGCACGCATGACTTTGCCAACCATGAAGACCCTAGCGAACCACGTGATGGCACCGCAGCTCAGCCTTCGCGTCGACGCCGACGGAGACGTCGTCCCAAACCCAATCCTGCTGTCATCGTATCGACTCCCGAAACAAAGGGCTCGACCATTGTTATCGACTCGCAAACCGGATAGCACCCCGTGCAACACCCCTTGCGTGTCTGATCTCATGCTGTTTGACACATAACCATGCGTTTACCTTTTCAATACCGCCTTGAATATACCGCACTAATCGGGGTTGAGCATCTTTTGCAATGGCTCCCCTATCGCATGGCCCTTGGTGTCGGATGGGTGGGTGCAGCTTTTCTTTTTTACATCTGTCGTTTTCGAAGACAAGAAACACTTCGACGCATTCATGAAGTTTTTGGTGCCGCGTTACCGGAACACAATGCCCGTCATATTGCGTGGCGCTCACTCCGCAACATGACCTTCAACTGTGTCGAGTTGATGCGAGCCCAATCGGTTGATCGCGCGTGGATTGATCGACACATGCCCTTATTTGCCCAACACGTCCCTCAAGTTCAAGCACTGATCAAACAATACGGTGGTGCCGTGATCACCGTCCCGCACATGGGCAACTGGGACTTGGCCGGATGGGCCTGTCATCACTATGGCGTGAAAATGTTCAGCATTGCGGGGAAACAAAAAAATCCACTGGTTAATGACTGGATCAATCGTCGACGCGAAACGGGCATGACCATCCTCGAACGGGGGGGCGGTACCTTACGTCAAATCAATACCTTGCTCCGTCAGGGCAATGTGCTTGCAATCTTGCCGGATGTCCGTGTTTATACCCCGGATCTCTCTATTCCCTTCTTGGGCAAAACCGCCAACGTCGGACGCGGAATGGCACGCTTTGCCATGGCGGCGCGTGTTCCCATCATTCCCGCTATTCTACGTCGCGAAGGCTGGACCCGACATGGCTTTGACCTCTTGCCCCCGATCCTGCCGGAGGCTTCGCCGGATCGTGACACAGAGGCACGCCGAATCACTGAACTCGTTCTTTCACAGGTCGATGCCGCGATCCGTCAGGCACCAGACCAATGGTTTTGGTATAACAAACGCTGGGTACTCGCACCGGTCGATAAACGTCAAACACCTTCCCAAGCGAAACTCGATAAACAAAAGGAGCACGCATGATCCGCGTCAACGAAAACTACGCTAAACTCCAATCCTCTTACTTGTTCTCTGAGATCGTCAAACGCGTCAAAGCGTATCAGGCAGATCATTCGGGAAAACCGATCCTACGTCTCGGGATCGGTGATGTCACCGAACCTTTACCGCCAGCCTGTGTTGAAGCCCTTCATAAAGCTGTTGATGAACTGGCCTCAAGAGCCTCATTCCGTGGTTATGGCCCAGAGCAGGGATACGATTTTCTGCGTGAAGCCATCGCCCGCAATGACTTTCAGGCACGCGGGGCAGACATCTCAGCACAGGAAATTTTCGTCAGCGATGGATCCAAGTGTGATACCGCCAACATCCAAGAACTTTTTGCCGATAAACTGACGATTGCCATTCCCGACCCCGTCTATCCGGTTTATGTTGATACGAATGTCATGGCAGGACGTACCGGCAAAAACAGTAAAGGCCGTTATCGTGGATTCGTTTATCTCGACAGCACCGCCGAGAACGGATTTGTACCGGCCCTACCCAATGAACCCGTGGATCTGATCTACCTCTGTTTTCCAAACAATCCAACAGGCGCGACCGCGACACGTGAACAACTCACC
>CAZSUM010000244.1:0-4485 GCA_964610015.1 uncultured Lentisphaeraceae bacterium | reverse complement strand
CTGCCCGATGTTCGAACGGGCGGGAATCAAGAAAGGGAAGTACCGTTTCCTCATTTCCGCGAAGCGTTATCGAGTCGTTTACCAAGTCATCGGGGATACCGTATTTGTCGACGACATCCAAGACTGCCGACAGGATGCGGACAAAGACAAGGTCTGAACTCTGGCGGGCCGGGCTGAAAGGACGGGGAGACGGTTCCGTCGGGCGTTTTTTGAGGCCCGGCGTTGACGGTAAGCGCCGAAACACGTATGTTGACGACGTTATCGGATCGGAAAGGGAAAACCTGTAGGACGTGCGGGCGCGCAGGCGCGGGTGCGCCTGCACGGAGAACAACGGAGGGTCGGATGTGTACGAGGGTCGGATGTGTACGGGAGCAGAGCGAGGCTCGCCGCACAGACCCAACTAACGGCATATGCCTGAATGCTCTTCACGACAGAGCATTCGACAGGCATCTCATCACCTTTGACGAAGATTACCGGCTTGTGGTTTCGCGATCCCTCAAGTCGAACACGATTTCCGATTTTCATAGAGCGAGTTTTCTTGCTCTAGAAGGCCGACAACTCCACCTTCCACATCGTTTCAAACCAGATTCCAAAGCGATGGAAGCGCATCGGGAACAACTGGTTGCGTGAACAGAAAGGCGCCTAGGGACAGACTCTCTATGCGATGGAAACCGGGAAATGAAAAACGAATGAGCATGAAGCCCGGGTTATATGAGCAGATTGTCGATCTGGTGCTGGCTCGTGAGGTCGGTGGGGCTGAGGGGCTGACTCGGCTCGAGGTGTTGGATGCTTCCGATAGTCACGATTACCTTGCTCAGTACATGCATCGTGTCCTCTTGCAGGGCCTTGCGCAAGTTCAGTCCGCCCCCGATGCATCAACACCCAAGGAAAAAGCCGCCAGTCGCGTCCGGCGACAGGTGGAGCTTTGCAACGAAATCATAGTTGCGTTGCAGCGTGACGGCAACGAGAGCCTGGCGGACGCAGCTGTTTCCAGTGATGCATGCCGATTGATGGAAGTTTTGAATGATGCCACAGGTCGGCGGTGTCATCCGAGACCGGATACGCCTCTTGCTCTGGGAGCCATCCTTACCGGCACGCGGCAAGATCCGTCGCTAGTATCCCAGCTGCAGAAGGAGATTCCATCGTCCGACAGAATTGATGTGCTTTGCTCTTTCATTAAGTGGAGCGGAATCAGGATTCTGAGCTCAGCTCTCGAAGCGTTTACCGCTCGCCCCGGCTCGCAGCTGCGTGTGATTACGACCAGCTACATGGGGGCAACCGACCTTAAGGCCGCTGAGTTCTTACGGGTGTTGCCCAATACTGAGGTGAAAGTCAGTTATGATTCGCACCGCACTCGACTGCATGCAAAGGCATATCTGTTTTCGCGCGCGACTGGCTTTGGTTGTGCCTACGTGGGTTCGGCGAACATTTCGCATGCAGCATTGACCGATGGGTTGGAGTGGAACGTCAAGATCAGCCAGTACGAACAACCATTTCAATGGGATAAGGTGGCCGCAACCTTCGACACCTATTGGAATGATCCTGAGTTCGTGAGCTACGAAGGCCCGGATGCCAAGGAGCGGTTACAGGCTGCTCTCGCTGAGCAACACACTGGCGGCCCGGAAACTGACGGAACCTTCGTCCTGCCGAACTTTGATCTGCGGCCCTATGGTTTCCAGCAGGAGATTCTCGACCGCATTGCAGCCGAACGCGAGCTGCAGGCTCGTCGCAAACACCTGATCGTGGCCGCGACAGGTACGGGCAAAACCATGATCGCCGCTTTTGATTTCAAACAGTGGTGGAATCGGCGACGCGCAGAAGGTAATCAAGGAGTTCCGCGGCTTTTGTTTGTTGCCCATCGCGAAGAGATCCTTCAGCAGTCGATGTACACCTTCCGCGCCGTCCTGCGAGATCAGAACTTTGGCGATATCATGGTGGGTGGGCGTCGCCCTGCATGTTTAGATCAGTTGTTTATCTCAATTCAAACCTACAACTCTCAGCAGATGGCTTCCCTTGTGGAAGCGGAGCACTACGACTATGTCGTCGTCGATGAATTCCACCATGCCGCGGCACCGAGCTATCAGGACCTCATGTCACATGTCGAGCCCGAGTCACTGCTTGGCTTGACTGCAACACCGGAACGGGCGGACGGGCTGAATATTGGGAGCTACTTCGACGATCACATAACAGCAGAAATCCGGTTGCCTGATGCGGTCAACCGCAAGCTTTTATGCCCGTTTCAGTACTTTGGAATTAGCGACTCCGTCGATTACTCATCCTTAAGATGGCAACGCGGCGGCTATGTCCAGGCGGAGTTGGAGAACCTTCTCACAGGAAATGATGTGCGCGCCAATCTCATCATAGAGAAGGTTGGGAGCACCTTGCTGGATGTAAAGGCGGCCCGAGGTATCGGATTCTGCGTATCAAAACAACACGCCGAATATATGTCCCGTAAATTCGAGGCGGCGGGGATTCAGTCAGATTTCCTGACGGCAGACTCGTCGCCAGATCACCGTCACAGCGTACAAGGGCGCTTGCGGAATCAGGAGATCAAGTTCATCTTTGTGGTCGACCTTTACAATGAGGGCGTAGACATCCCGGAGGTCGATACCGTGCTGTTTCTTCGCCCGACCGAATCACTAACGGTGTTCTTGCAACAGCTGGGACGCGGCCTTCGCTTATCTGATGGCAAAGATTGTCTCACCGTGCTGGACTTCGTCGGGCAGTCACATCGCAAGTATCGCTTCGATCTTCGCCTAGGCGCTCTATCCACAGACCGAACCCGGCGCGTGAAGGACGAGTTTGAGGAAGGATTCCCTCACCTACCCGCTGGCTGCTCCATCCAATTTGAAGAGAAGGCCCGACAGTATGTACTTCAAAACATCAACCAGGCGCTCATACAGAATAGGCCGCGGATTGTTCAGAACATAGCGTCATTTACGGCAGACACAGGGATTCCGCTCTCCCTCCCGAACTTCATGCAGTACCACCGCCTCGGAATTGACGAGATTTATAGGAGGGCAATCTGGGCACGGTTGTGTGCGCAGGCGGGGGTGCGCAACGAGTTTTCCGACCCGGATGAAATGCGTCTGACGAAAGGGCTGCGACGCATTCAGCACATCGACGACAGGATGCACATCGAGAGGCTCACCGAACTGCTAGCTCCAGATCACGTTGCTGACGAAGATCTATCTGAATCTGACAGGCGCCGATTGATCATGCTTCACTTTAGCTTATGGGGCAGTAACGGCATTCCCAAGACGCTTAAGGATGGTCATGATTTGCTACGATCCAATCCGACGCTCCTAGGTGAGCTGCTCGACCTGTTGGCGCTTCGCCGGGATATGATCTCCACAGTGTCACCGAAAATTCTCTTGCCGTTTTCGTGCCCGCTGGCGGTGCACGCCAAGTATACGCGCGACGAAATCTTAGTCGCGCTCGGCCACTGGACTCTTCAGCGACAGACGAGTATGAGGGAAGGAGTCTTGCACTTTCCGGACATCAATACGGACGCGTTCTTTGTAACTCTCAACAAGGCAGAAAAGCATTACTCTCCAACGACCATGTACGAGGACTATGCGATCAGCGATACCTTGTTCCATTGGCAGAGCCAATCAACGACATCGGCAGAATCACCTACAGGACAGCGTTACATCAACCATGTTTCCAACGGTCACACCATTCTGCTTTTCGTACGTGAAGATCGTAAGAACGCCAACGGACTGAGTGAGCCCTACCATTTTCTCGGGCCAGCAACCTACGTAAACCATGTCGGGTCGCGCCCCATAAGCATAACGTGGAAGCTCAAATGCGCCATGCCCGCCCGCCTCCTAAGAGAGACGTCGCGACTAGTCGTCGCGTAGGTCGTGTGCCCATCCCCGCGCTACCGCTTGGGTGAACCGTGTGTCCAATTCAACCCAGCCGTCGGTGATTCCGGATGTAGAAAAGGTATCGTTGCCCGATGGCAAAGTGGTTGTGCTGAGCGTTCAGGAGTATCCAATGAAGCCGGTGGCTGTGCGGGGCCGCTGTTTTAAGCGGTCTGGCAGCGTGACCCGCCAGATGACGTCCGCAGAGATTGCAGAGGTCCATTTGCAGTGCACAGGGCAGAGTCCCGATGCGCGGACGATCGACGGCAAGACGATCGAAGATATCGACCTCGCGCGCGTGCAACTCTATATGACCCGCGCGGTGATTGAACAATACGGAAGCGGTACGGGAAGGGTACTCAACGCCTGCAACATCGCCGGCCTGCCAGAACCGGAGTTCGGCAATTACTCGGGCGGATTCCGGATTCTGTTTAAACCGCAGAAGACCTCTACCCCCCCAGTCACCCCCCCAGTCAAAATGTTGTTGTTACTGGTCAAAGAGGGTTGCATTGGAGTATCAAGCCTATCCTTTTTTTACATAAAGAATAGGACGTACAAGCTGCATTTCCCGGCGGGCGTGAGATACGGCAAAGTCGGATAACGGCGCTTCTGTCAAGTC
>CAZSUM010000243.1:4306-4522 GCA_964610015.1 uncultured Lentisphaeraceae bacterium | reverse complement strand
GTGGGGGCCGGACCCGCGACTTAGGACCGAAATACCTAAGATTCGGTATGCTTTTAGCCCGACAGGGCTAAAATTCTATGGCTTTTGTTGTCATGCCCCTTGACTTCCTAAACATGGTTACGTTAAGGTATTTCCACACAGTGAAACTGCTTTTGCGAGTTGGAACAGAGTAGATGGCAAAAAGAGGTGTCTGTTTGAAGTACGTCGGGCACGCTC
>CAZSUM010000243.1:2589-4239 GCA_964610015.1 uncultured Lentisphaeraceae bacterium | reverse complement strand
GGATCAATCATGAAGACAAAGAAACCAAAATACGATGTCCCAAGCCTGAAGACCGGCTTTGAGATTCTTGAATTTTTGTCGCGTCATCCACAGGGCGAGGTGCTGACGGATATTGCTGCGGCGCTGGGGTGTCCGGTTTCTAGTTCCTACCGCATCGCAATGGCGCTGGAGGATATGGGACTCGTTTCGCGCGATTTCGAGACCAAACAGATTCGCCTGACCAATAAGTTGCTAATGATTGGGCAGCGGGCTATCACAGAGGCGAATTTAATTGAGCATGCTTTAGATATCATGCGGGAACTGCGTGACTGCGTCGTGGACACCGTTCTCATCGGTGTCCGGGAAGGGATTGACATTGTTGTGCTCGATCAGACGATCGGTTCGCGCATGTTCTGTTTTGTCTCCAAACTCGGTTATCGCGTGGGCATCAGCTGTTCCGCACCGGGCAAGGCGATTCTCGCTCATCTATCTGACAAGGAGAGGGACGAGGTGATCGGATCGGTTAAATTCGTTAAGTATAATGATCGAACGATTGTTTCGAAGGAGGCATTACGTTGCGAATTGGGTCGGGTGGTAGCGCAGGGGTATGCTTTCGATGACGCCGAGCAGTTTGACGGGGTCTACTGTATTGGCGCGCCAGTTTTCGATCGTAACGGCTACCCTGTGTCGGCGGTTTGGGTGACTGGGTTAATGATGGATATTGACCGAAAACGTATTCCTCAGATTGGTGCGATTGTCAGGGCACATGCCGATCGTATTTCGGCTCGTCTCGGCTATGTGAAGAAAGATGTCATCTGAGTGTACGGAATGGAAGAATGAACAGGAATCCAGCGATGTTACTTTGGACTATTTGGGGAGGGAAACACGAATGATTAAGCGACCGGTAATCGGGGTATTTTTAGGGGTGCTAGCTTTCGCTGGCGATGCTATTTCGGGTCCGCGCATTAGCGTTGCCGACGAGGTTCGAGCCGCATTGTCATCGGGTGCTGCGCAACCTATGGATGCGCTTGTGACCACCATTGACTTTTCGCCTCAACAGACCCGGCATGTGCGCCTTGTGATTTCCAAGACGCACGGCGGGGCGGTGTGTCTCGATGAACTCGAGGTGTACGGTCTCGCTGGCAATACAAATCTGGCACTCGCCTCCTGTGGTGCGGTGGCACAGGCCTCCTCTGTCATCAAGGGGTTTGCAATTCATGCAATCGCACACCTGAATGATGGCAAGACTGGGAATGAGCATAGCTGGATAGCGGCCACAGACGGCGAAGAATGGGCTGAAATCCAATTTCCTGAACCGACACAGGTCGCTCGAATTGCGTTTTCCCGCGATCGTACGGGCAAGTATACCGATCGGCAGGTGTGCGGCTTCGAAGTGCGGGTTTCAATGGATGGGGCAAGTTGGACAACCGTGGCCAAAGTGTCGGTAGCATCGCGCCGGGTGTTGCCTAATCTTTTACTGCCTGCCAGCGTGCTACGCGTACCGACGTGGCAAGGCATTGTCGAATACGCTTTTCTATGTGAGCGCGATACGTGGCGGCGGATGGACAAGAAAGATGAACTATCACCGCTGGTCAACGATCGTCCGGCGATGCCCGATGGAGAGCTTTACTGGGCCGGATTGGCGCGTTTATCGGCGGTTGAGCGCGTTCT
>CAZSUM010000243.1:0-2579 GCA_964610015.1 uncultured Lentisphaeraceae bacterium | reverse complement strand
AGTTTGATGACCTTATCATGCGTCTCGCACTCCAAGGCCTTGATGTTACCAAGGAAAAGGAAGAAGCAACGACCTTGCGAGATCGTGCGAAAACAGAAGGGGACGCGGATGCGCTTTATATTGCTGCTCGCCTAGCTAAACGGAACCTTTTTTTACGTGATCCGCGATTGGCTCCTGCCGAGCAGGTCCTCTTCGTTAAGCGTTATCCGCTACACTCTTCGCACAATTACAGCGATCACTTGGACTCAAAGTTTATTTCTGGTGGCGGCATCTGCGTGTTGCGCGTCCCGCGCGACGCCGAGGGCCGACTGAATCCAGCACAGGCAGAGGTGGAAACACTTTTCAACAGTAGCGATGGTATCGCTCGCCATCCGGTGGCTGACTTTGATGGCCAGTCGGTGTTTTTTGCCTATCGTCCCGACAAACCGGAGGTCGATGGGTGGCATCCTTACTGGCACCTGTGGTCCATCCGTGTCGACGGTAGCGGCGCACGCAAACTAACAGAAGGACCTTTTCATGACTTCGACCCCGTACCGCTTCCGGACGGTGGACTTGGCTTCATGTCCACTCGCTGTATTGCCCGTTTTCTTTGCTGGCAACCACAGGCCTATGTGCTGTACCGCATGAATCGTGATGGTACGGGCATGAAGCGTCTTTCCTTTGCCAATCTGAGCGAATGGGACCCGGTTATGACACGCGATGGACGGATCATGTGGACGCGTTCAGAATATCAAGATAAAGGCGCAGATTTTGGGCACACGCTTTGGTCGATCCGACCCGATGGTACCCATCCTGAACTGGTCTTCGGCAACGACATGCCCTACAGCTACGGGCATGCACGCGAGGTGCCGGATAGCCGGGAACTCGTCTGTACGCTGATCTCCCATGGCGACCACCAAGGGCCGATTGTGCTGATCGACCGATCCAAAGGGCTCTACGAGACCTCCGCCATTACCAGTATCACACCGGACACGCGACCCCAGTATCAGATGGGCCGCTCACATCAAGAGACCTTTCGCTTTCCTGAGCCGATTTCGCGAGACCACTTTCTTGTTAGTCATAGCCCCGGGCCTCGTCCGCATTGGGGACTGTATATCATTGACCGATTTGGGAATCGGGAATTGCTGTACCTTGATCCGATGATCAGCAGTAAAAAACCATCGCCGTTGCGAGCGCGGTCGCGTCCGCCTCGCCTAACCGAAATGCCGGATGAGACACTTGCGGCACAGGGACTCGGACAGTTCACGGTTCAGGATGTCTACGAAGGCCTTGGCGATGCGGTTCCAAAAGGATGCGCGAAATATCTTCAGGTTTCACAAGAAGTTCCAGCGCTGCTCGAACATTTAGAATGCGGTGAGTACCGGTGCACGCATCCCTCTTTTATGGATTTCTATGCAACCCCTGTTCACAAAGTCAAAGGCCCTGCACACGAAATCGTGACACGAACAAAGAACGCGTTGGGTGCGCATGCGTTTCGTCAAGGTAGCGCGGTAGCTAACTCTAACGGCACGATTATTGTGACCGAACGGGGGGGCTGGCCCAGCTTTGTTGCAAAAGCTGTGATTGGCACCGTGCCCATCGCTGTGGATGGCTCGGCCAATTTTACCGCGCCAGCTGGTAAAGTACTCTATTTCCAACTACTCGACGCAAACTTTAATGAGTTGCAGCGGATGCGCAGTGTGATTCAACTGCAACCAGGCGAACGGCGTAGCTGCACCGGGTGTCACGAAGACCGGTTACAATTACCTGCGATGAAGCAGAATACCGTGGCATTGGCACAACCCGTGCGTGCCCTTGATCCGCCACAATGGGGGGCCCAGCCATTTTCGTTCGAGCAGGTTGTCCAGCCCACGCTAAACAAACGTTGCGTTTCTTGTCATGACGGCTCAAAGTCGTCAAGACCTGACCTGCGTGGTGATTTAGATGCTGATCTTGTTCCGGCCTCTTACCGGACCTTGATCTCGGGCGGTTGGGTCCATTATTTTGACTGGCAATATGCGGCTCGTCACTTCAAAGCTGAGCCGATGACATTCGGTACGTTGCGTAGTCGTCTGTTTGACGTGTTGAAAAAAGAACAACACCGAGATGTGAAGCTAAGCGCAGAGGAGCGGCGTACGCTGACGGCATGGATCGACCTCAACTGCCCGTTGTGGCCTGATTACCTCTACCGTCCTGATCGCGCCCATGCGCCTGTTCAGGCTGCTGCCCGTTAAAAATTTCGTGCGGGCAGGATGATGCCAGATGGCTGGTGGCCTTTCAGCCGCTTACTGGTGCTACACCAGCGCCCACGGTCCTCGAGGCGTGCGGCCCAGAAGGGCGGCTGCTGCGGGATCGTTGAGGATCTGTTCCTTGGACGGATCCCAAGCGATTTTGCGTCCGGTAAGCATGGCGATTTGGCCGAGATGTCCAATGCTGGCAGAACGATGGGCTACTTCGGCGGGTGTCAGCGTGGTGGCACGTGTCTTTACGCAATCAATAAAGTTACGATGATGCCCCGGGCTTCCTAGACGCAATTCACCTGCTTCGATTTTACTATCACGAATCTTGGGTGTTGAGGCATCAAAACGACCTCGGTTAAC
>CAZSUM010000242.1:488-4545 GCA_964610015.1 uncultured Lentisphaeraceae bacterium | reverse complement strand
TGCGACGTTGTATTCGCCGCCACCCTCCCAAACTTTAAATTCGCGTGTATTTTTGATACGCAGGTCGCCGGGATCGAGGCGTAACATCACTTCTCCAAGCGAGACCTCGTCATAACGGCAACGTTCAGATGGCTTGATGATCAACTTCGACATAGTCTTTCCTCACTCATTTTGTAGAACAGGCAGAAGGGGTGCATGGTGAGCGCTTCTGCGGTAAGTACAGAGGTTTCCCTCTTTTTTAAAAGTCATTCTCAAGTGTTTTCACATGATCCTTAAGTATACGGATTGCGCATCGAGAGGGAAGTTTAAACCGCAGAGAAAGCAACCCAAGGGCGAACTTGAGATTAAAAGGCCTAATGTGGAGGCGCGAAGCCCTGCCGTGTTTGATCGGCTCGATCCAGAGCGGATAGAGATGCAGGGAAAAGGGGTCATTTGCCTGAAGGGACGGTGTGTAGGGCACGGTGGCAGTGTAACCGACTTTGTGGTTCTAACGGTTTTTCAGTGGGCGGCTGATGAGCATTTGAAGTTTGGATTTAGGCCCCGTGAGTTTGCCTGCGAGGATGTCCGCTTCGGTGAAGCGTGCCATCAGGATTTCGCCATCGGTGTTGCGGTTGTGATCGTAAGAGATATAGAGCGTCCCGTCAGGTGCCTGAAAACCGTCGGGATAGGAGACTCCATTGCGTTCGTCGAGCATGAGCCCGCCGATCCAGGTCTTGCCATCGTCTTCGGATAAGAAAGCTTTGAGTTTGTTGCGCTTGTTCTCGGTCATATCGGCGGTATCGCCGTGCTTCACCAGCAGGATGCGACCGGAGCTGAGGGTGCGGATGTGGAAGCGGGCGTCGGGTTGGCGGATGTTCTCGGGTGCGGAAGGCTCTGTCCAGGTCTTGCCGCGATCGCTCGAGAAGCTCTGCATGATGCCTTTGCCGGTGCGGGCGAGCATCCAGAGTGTACCGTCTTTACGCTCAATGAACATATGCTCGTCCCAGCAGGGATTGGGATATGCGACGCAACTGAGACGTTCCCACGTTGCTCCCTGATCGGTTGAGCGGAAGACGTTTGCGCCGCGTAGGGGGTCGAGATCCTTGAATGCGCCACGGAAGGGTCCGTAACCGCCGCTGCGGTTAAGCGAAATCGGTAGGATCCACTCGCCGGTGGAGAGAACAATCGGCTTATTGAGTGTAAACCCGTGCCAGATACGCCGAGGTGCGTTCCACGCGGGTTTATCCGCATCTGGATTTTTGCAAACTGCTTCCCACGAGCCGGCACGGCCGTCGAACTGGTTCATTGACTGGCTAAAGAAGAGGTGCAGGAGTTTGTGCACGGGCAAGAAGAGAGAAGCAGGCCAGAAAAAATAAGAGAGAGTGTTTCATGTGCTTTATTCCTAATGCGGACAGCGCCCGCAACCCTCACCCCAGCCCTCTCCCAGAGGGCGAGGGAGAGGGAAACAACGTGTTTTTTATTGCTGGTCCTCGGGCGTAAGGTACTAAGACGTAGCAAGGGGGTTGTTTATTCACCGAAGCTAGCGGGCAGACGGCCAGCCGTGAGGTCCCGTATCAAGCGTTCGGCATCCTCTCGCCCCTGTTTGCTACGAAACTGCATGGCCCCTTTGCCTAGGTTCCCTGTGTCGGCGGAACCACCCCCAGCTTCAAGGACCGATTTGCGAAAGGTTTCTTCGATGACGGTATGCTCTGCGATGAGCTGTTGCAGACGGTCGATAAAGCCTGTTGGTGGTGTAATGGTCTGCTCAGGGATAGGCTTGAGTGCAGACACGGCCACGTTGTCCCATTCGGTTGCTGGCGTACTCGTGCCGCTGTCGCTGTGGCAGTCGGAAAGCGAGAACAGCAGTTCGGGTCCGATGGCATCTATAGGGATGATTCCTGAGCGGCAGACCAGCTTGTTGGTCTTAAGATCGATCGCTTTGAAAGAAAAGCTCTCTTTCTTTATGACGGCTGTACAGCGGTATACCGTGTCGGTTGTGCAGTTTGATCCGAGTGTGCTCTGCTCGCCCCAGCTCCCTTCGGAACGGGTGTAAACGTGAAACTTTCGGTCTGCACCAACAAACACCATGTAGTGATGGGTCGAGGGCTTGAGCGAGGCAAATTGTTGGTACTGCGATCCGAACTGCCGGGGGAGCAAGTCGAAGGATACCAACACACCCGCCTCGGGTAGGGGGAGGGGGCCGACGGTGAGCCCGTTTCGCTTCCAGTTATCGCCGGGCGTGGTGATGAGTCGTCCTCCTGAACGTGTTGCAATTGGAGATACTTGTGCCAAGTCGGAAAGAGTTTGGGGCGAATCGAAATCGAGGTGTACGAGTTCTTTTTCAGGAATGGGGATAGGGAGTTTCAGATTCTTTGACCACTCCACCAGCTCGGCTGCGGCGAGTATGCGATTGGCTGCCAGCCGATGGATGCGGACATCGTGCTTGAAGTAGTCGAGTGTGAGTTGGTTCCGCGTTGAGTATTTTTTTAGGGAGTCCAGTGCGGTATCGGCTTGGTCGCAGAAGCCAAGGAGTGTTTTTGCTTCTGCTTCCAAATTAGGCGAAGTCTTGACGAGATCCATGATGGCCGTGAGCGGTGAACTGGCGTAGGTTTCCAGGCACCGGTTATTGCGCCAGAATTTTTGCGACTGGGGTTCGCCATAGGGCGTATGAATACCGGTTGCGACCCAATTGGCTGCATTCGCGTTCTGGCAACCCAGCCAGTGGGAGGCGAACGCGCGGGCAAAGGCGGTTTGTTCAATCTCGACAGAAGGGTTCCATCCGCATTCACCGCTGTAGGCTAATCCGTATAGATTGAGCTCAAACATGTTTCGTCCACCCCACATGCCGTGAACCCAGGTGCAGGTACAGATGCCGGGAACTTGACGCTTGACCCCCGCGACCGCGAAATTATGGATGTTAGCAAAGGTCGGGTCCCAGTCGTTGCCTCCGCCGTAGTAGCGGGTTACAGCGGGCGTGGCCCAAGGATTGGTAAACCCTGCTTTTTTCAGATTGTCGAGGGATGGATAGTCTTTTTGTGCATTGTAATGCCAGTCGAAGATGGCGATGTCTTTGGGCATCAGAGAACCGGCCTCGATGGTAAAGCCCTGCTCGTTCCACCAAATCATCATGGCGCGGTTGCGCTGCTTGAGCATGTCATGAATTTTTGTCATGAATTCGCCATAAACAGTCGCACGTCCGACTTGCGCGACGCGTGCGGCGACGAGTGGGTTTTTGCCAAAGTCGTGACCAAACTCATCGCCTCCGATGTGTATCGCCGTGGCGTTTGGAAAGGCTTCGGTCAATTCGTCGTAGAGATCGCCGAGGAAGTCGAAGGTTTCCGGCAGCACGGTGTTGATGGTTCCACCGCCGTCGCGCAGATGTTGTAATTCCTTGTGCCCAAGTACGCCGCCTAGGTGACCAATGGAGTTTTGCTGAGGAATCAACTGGACAAAATGTTTGGTTGCATAGTCGCTCAGGAGTTTTGCTTTCTCCATGGTGAAGCCGTCATCGCCTTTGGTACCGAGGAAGGGGTATTTGCGATACTTGTAAGTACCACCGTCGAAATAGGGCATGATGGCATTGAGCTTAAGTGCCGCCAATTCGCGGATGATGCGCTTCCAGTAGTCGATGTCGATGACCTGAAAACCGCCCTGATCGGTGGCAATCATGGCCAGGCGGGTCTTGATGGCGGGCCAGTCCCGGATTGTGAGCGCGGGGATGGCGGGGTTGTTCTGGATCAGCTGAGCGAGGGTTTGCGCGGCATAGAAAACGCTGTCGTTGTCTGCCGCTTCGATTGAAATGCCGGAGGAGTGTACGGTGAGGAGATACGCTTGATCGTGTGTCCAGAGGGTGTCGGAGAGATCGCGCGGTTTGGCGATTGTGATGCCGCCTTTGCCTGTTGCGAGACTGGGCAGACTTACGCGTTCAGTTAAGACCTCTTTGACGATGGTTGTGAACGCCGCAGGCCCGTCGATAGGCGTCGCGGGGGTGACAATGAAAGCTCCTTTTTCTGAGAGTTGGAATTCTTGGGGTCGCGGGATTAGGAGCAACGAGGTGTCAGATGGTGTCTGGGCCATC
>CAZSUM010000242.1:0-478 GCA_964610015.1 uncultured Lentisphaeraceae bacterium | reverse complement strand
TTTGCTTGATCTTCACCCTGTAAATAATTTCTTAATGTTCATCAGGACTGTTGCGAGCGAGAAGAAGGACATGACGTGAAAAAAACGGATGCCATTAGTCGTGTTCATAGGGCCTTTCTTGCCAAATTCACGGATCATTTGCGCTGTTTGTTACGAAGCTACCATAGGAGTTGAATTGTCAACCCATTCCTATGCTTGACAGCTATTATGATGAGGAGGGAAAAAGAGTCAATACCTGAATATAGGGTAGGTGTGCCGAAATGACTCGCTGATTCAGCTTCTGCTAAAAAAATCAGGATTCTTAACCCTGGCCGTTGCTTGAGCATGGATTCCTGATCCGTTTGTCATCAGGCGTGTTTTCGCGTTTATGGGACCCTGTGACTTTCTAACTTGAACGCCTCGTTCCGCAGAGGATAGGCCGCGACGGGACTATCCCGCTTTTCGATTTCATTGGGTAGATGTCGCGAAGCGTTCAGAG
>CAZSUM010000241.1:0-4631 GCA_964610015.1 uncultured Lentisphaeraceae bacterium | reverse complement strand
CAACACTGCGGTAGCGGCCGCGTAGTCGGCATCCACACTCATCATATCCACAATACCGATACGTCCACTCTTTACATAGGCAATCGTCCCCGTGAGTAGCAACACCCCCATTGCAATCACCAAGTATCGCCAGGTGATCGATGTTTTTAAGGCCGGTTGATAGATCCGATTAACAAAACCAAAGAATAGCCGATTAAATCCTGCCTGAAACTTTTTGTACGAACGTCCGATCGCAAACCGACTCTCCATCGTAAGATGCCCCAGATGTGAGGGCAGGACAAACACACACTCCATCAGCGAGATAAAGAAGACCAGATTCACCACCACCGGAATCACAAACCAAATTTTGCCGATAAACCCAGGCAAAAACAAAAGCGGAAGGAAGGTCACGATATTGGTCAACACGCTAAACGTAACCGGCATCGCGACCTCGCGGGTCCCGCGAATGGACGAGAACATGGGATCATCCCCGCTCTGCCGATGTTCAAAGACATTTTCACCCACCACAATGGCATCATCCACCACGATGCCCAGAGCAATCAGAAAAGCAAACATCGAGATGACATTAATCGAGACACCAAAAATCGGTAGCAACAGGAGACCACCAAGAAATGAAACGGGAATACCCATCATCACCCAGAAGGCCAGACGAGGTTCAAGAAAAAGCCCCAGAATCATAAGGACCAGAATCAAACCGAGCGCCCCATTCCTCATCAACAAATCAAACCGCTGCTCATAGATTTTGGACGTATCCCTCCGCTCGTCAATATTAAGTCCGTGAGGCAATTCTTCTTTCACCTCAGCCAAAACCTCTCGAACGGCTTTAACGACATCAAGCGGAGTCTGTTTTCCCACACGATAGACATCCATTTTAACTGCACGAACTCCGTTCCATGAAACAAAGTTTTCCGACTCTTCATCAAAGCCATCCTTGATCGTGGCAATATCTCGTAACCGGACAATGGAGCCATCACTGCCAGTGATCACCGGGAGATCGGCGAACTGGTTACCGTAATCACGCCGCTCATCCATACGTAGCAGGATCTCACCCGAGGAGGTTTTTATTCCTCCGCCGGGCAATTCAACCGCAAGGGCATTGACGCGGGTCGCAATATCTTTAAGCGTCAGGCCATAAGAGCGTAGCGTATCCTGTGAGGGCGATATTGTAATTTGATAGGGACGAATACCCGTGATGGCAAGCTGTGTAATTCCAGGATTTTCTAACAGTCGGTCTTTAATGATTTCCGCCTGCTCGGCGATCACCTGCTCAGGAACATCACCGTAAAGGACAAAGTCAATCACATCACGTCGGCGTTCAGAAAGCGAAACCACTGGCCGCTCGGCATCCTCTGGAAAGGTTGTGATGCGGGCAACCTCTTGCTGGACATCCTGGTAAACCTTCTGCCGATCAACACCTTCCATTAGTTCAGCAACGACCGATCCTTGTCCCTCTGTGGCACTAGCTGTAACCTCTTTAACGCCCTCCTGCCCGCGCAGATTCTCCTCAATCACGGTCACAATTCCGCGCTCCACCTCCTCAGGACTGGCACCGGGATAAGCAACCGTGACCGTGACATAATCGAGTGCAAAATCGGGGAAGACCTCTTTTTTGATCGAATAGGCCGAAAGCAACCCACCGACGATCAAAACAATCATCATCAAGTTGGAAGCAACCGGATTACGGGCCATCCAAGCCACGGGCCCCTTGGTAAGCACTTTATCTTTTAAGTATGACATAGTATTTCAGGAATCAACCGTCATCGTGCAACACTCTTTCTCCGATGAATTCAGCCTAGCGCCCCGCATCTTTCATATTTTGAAGAGCCCTTATTCTGTCTTTAGACTTCTGTCGACGCTCTCCTCAATCTGCTCAACCCGCATATTGGGGACCGCGGAGGGAACATCAGAGATAATCAGATTGTCACCATTATCAAGTCCGGATTCAGCAACCACCCACTCTTTATCGCGCCAGATCGCAACGATCTTTTTAAAAACCACTCGCGACGCTGCGTTCATCACATAAACGAACTCTCCGTTATGAACGGCCTGTGAGGGAATCACAAAAACATCTTTCAGTTCGCGACTAGCAATCGCAACGGAAACAAAGCTGTTCAGCAGCAAAGGCACCTCGCTTTTCAGCGGATTCTCAACCTCAACCAGCAGCTGCGCCATTCGCCCCTGACTTTCAATCTCCGGCACCAACCCTGTGACGGTCCCCTGCCAAAGAGCCTTGCCGTCTGATCCGCCAACGGGATAGATCTGAACCGCCGCACCGCGTTTTCCGTTGGCTGGCAACGTAATCCAGTCGAGCTGATCAAAAGGAACGGTCACTTCAACCCGAAAGTGATCAGCATCCACAAACACCCCTAATTGACTTTGAGTGGTCACCTGTGAGCCAACGGAAATATCGCGGACCAACACCAGGGCATCAAAGGGCAGGGTCACAGATGTTCGCTCCAAATTAAGGCGCGCCTGTTCAAGATTGGTCTTGGCGGCAGCAACCCCAGCCTCAACCTTTTTCAAGTGCGGCTTACGCAAGGTCAACTCTTTCTCAAGCTCCGAAGCACTCCCTTTGTTATCAATCATCTCCCATTCATGCCGTGCCACTTCCTGATATCCCATCTCGAGTTTATACTCATACTCTGCCTGTATCAGCTGACTCTCCGCCAGCTTTTCTGCCAACAGATAGTCGGCCTGATCGATCATGACGATCACCTCGCCCTTTTTAATGATCTCCCCTGGCTCAAAATCAGGATGCAGTTTAAGCACCTCGCCGGAAACACGCGCCTTCAATTCAACCCGCTCCACGGGCACCACTGTTCCCGTGGCACGCACATGCACCACCTTGTTCTGTCGGTTCATCGTCAGCGCATTCACAAACACCTTACGCTCTTCTGGACTTTTACGTTGCTGCTCCGGTGCCGTCGCTAACATATATTGATACAGTTTGACTGCTCCAAAGATCACGAGTAACGGTAGCGCAAAGCGCAAAATCCATACCCCTATATTTGCGGTCTTATTCATTATTGATCCTTCAGAACCCCTCGGCCCGCAAGAGCCTGATAAAGAGCCATACGGTTGATAAGCAAGGAACTCTGTGCGTTGAGTTGTCGACGCTCCGAGAGCTGCTTGGCCGAAAGCGCTGTCAGCACATTCAGATACTCCATCAGTCCTTTTCGGTAGCGGTTAGTACTCTCAGATAACGTTTTGTCATTCAGCCTAATCTCGTTCTCAACCGCCTCAAGGTACTCCCTGCGGTTCTGTTCACGTGATATTGCCTGCTCAACTTCCTGAATGGCCTGTAAAACAATCGCGGTGTAGGCAATAAAATCTTCATCTGCCTGTGCCTCTGCCAGTCGCACCTCAGCCATACGCCGTCCACCATCGAGAATCGGTCCGATCAAGCCAGCAGCCAGATTCGCACGCCAGTTTTTGAGCACATCCGCTATTTTGTCAGCCTCAAGATTGAGTGTTCCCGTCAGGGTTAACGTCGGCAACCGATCGGCTTTGCTCGCTGCAACACTCCACTCCTGCGCCTGCAGGGTTAACCACGCTGCCTGAACATCCGGACGATTCACCAACAGGTCTGCGGGCATGCCATACTCCGGCAAGGGGCTGAGGTCCGGCAAAGGTTCACGCTTCACAATCACGGGCAACGGAGCTGACGCTGGCGCGCCCAACAGAATGTTAAGTTGGATTTGAAGATCATCACGTTGCTCAGCCATTTGTGGCAGTAGCCGTTGCAGAGCCGCCACCTGACTCTCCTGCTGATAGACATCCACCGCCGCAGAGAGCGCAGCACGCTGACGCACTTTGAGTAGGTCAAGGGCCTTCAGGCTGGTCTCGATCTGACCCTGTATCAGAGCCATCTCAAGCAAAACCGATTTAAGCTGCAGCCAACTACGGGAAATCTCTCCAGAGATCAACAGCGCTGTGGCCGTCAGTTGCTGATCTGTAGCCTCATAAATCAGCTCCGAAGCCCGTTCGGAAAAGGCGATCCGTCCCCAGATATCCAACTCATAAGAAGCTGCCAAACCCGTAAAGGTTGACTCTTGACTTTGCTCGACATGGGCACCCCTGCGCGTCTGACCCAGTTTATCAACCGATGCTCCGCCTTGCCCATTAAGCAAGAAACGACCCGCCGCACCAGTGACAATCATTCGCTCACGCGCCTGACGTAACCGGGCCGCAGCAGATGCCATATCCAGATTGTTGGTAAAGGCTACTTCAACCAACGTGTTGAGTTCGTCACTCTCAAACAATTGCCACCAGCGGTCAGGAACCGAAAGCCGTTTAACGGCATGACTCGGCGCTGCCGTGGCCGCTTCCGATAAAAAGGTATCTGGAAGCACACCCGACGCCAAAGTCCGGTGCTGAGGTGCGAGCCCCAGCGAGTCACATCCGCAAACCAGCACGCCTAGACAGGGAAAGAGAATACCTATTGTTTTAATAAAAAAACTCATAGCTACAACTTCAGACGGATCCTACCCCGATATCTTGAACATTAAAAACCTATCTCTTGTCTCATAATTGATGTTCGTAGTCAAGCGGTCAGCAGGTGCAAGTACAATTCGCCCAGGGCGTTTTCATTTGAAGGGGTTTTGACTGGTAAGCATGCGTAATGTCATTGC
>CAZSUM010000240.1:0-4645 GCA_964610015.1 uncultured Lentisphaeraceae bacterium | reverse complement strand
CTATCGCGATGACTCTCGTGTTGCGTCACCCTGCTGTGCGTCGGCGTATGGGCTTGCCGCACTGAGGACACTCAGGCGAAGGCTCGCGGTGGGCGAAGGTCAGAAAGCGACGACAAACCCGTAACGTATCGAGTTGCACAATCGTCGCCAGCGTAAAGGAATGCAGCCGACGAAACCCCCGTGCTTATCGAACAACTCAGGCATGACGCTCTCCTTTGCGGTGGGGTGACCCACTTGACACCCTTGACAATAATAACGAAAGAATACGACACAGACTCATCTTCCCTCAATTCAATTTCCATAAGGTTCGATTCCGAGCGAAGTAAGAAAAGGCTCCCTGTGGGATTAAGTTTTTTGGTATCATGAAAACGATTTACCAAAGCTTTGTTCGAGGAGATAAAAATGGCTGAGAAAAAACCAAGTAGCAACCAGTTAGAGGCAGTATTAAGTCAGATCCGTAAAGAGTTTGGCGATTCAGCCATTATGCGTATGGGGGATTCGGAAGCATCAAAAGATATCGCGGTTATCCGTACGGGTGCGTTTTCACTGGATTTGGCCCTTGGCGTGGGCGGCTTACCGCGTGGGCGGGTGGTTGAGGTGTATGGCCAGGAGGCTTCTGGCAAAACAACGTTGACGTTGCATGTTATCGCCAATGCGCAGAAGGCTGGAGGGCTGGCAGCGTTTGTGGATGCGGAACACGCCATGGATGCGAATTACGCGCGTCGAATTGGGGTGAATCTTGATGATTTGTTGGTGTCGCAGCCGAATTCTGGTGAAGAGGCGTTGACCATTACAGAGCAACTTGTCAAGAGTGGGGCCTTGGATGTGGTGGTTGTGGACTCCGTAGCCGCGCTGGCACCACAAGCCGAGCTGGATGGCAACATGGGCGATTCACACATGGGACTTCAGGCGCGGTTGATGTCGCAAGCCATGCGTAAGCTCACGAGCGCAATCTCACAAACCAAGACGCTGTGTATTTTCACAAATCAGATCCGCGATAAGATTGGCGTGATGTTTGGCAATCCGGAAACCACACCGGGCGGTAAGGCGCTCAAATTTTATTCTTCGGTGCGTCTGAATGTTCAGCGTATTGGTGCAATCAAAGATCCCACAGGTGCGGTCATTGGCAATCGGACACGTGTTAAAGTGGTCAAGAACAAGGTAGCACCGCCCTTTACCGAGGCTGAATTTGATATTCTCTACGCTCGCGGAATCTCTTGGGAGGGATCGGTGTTGGATGCTGCGATTACACGTAACGTGGTTACTAAACGCGGGTCATGGATCAGCTTTGGCACGGAGCAACTCGGTCAAGGCGCGATTGCGTCCACGGAATTTTTACGTGAGCATCCTGAGATGGTGGATCAGATTATTGAGAAGATTAAGTCCGAGCCAGCTTCCGCGGTTGGCAAATGAGGTTTGGGAAATAGATAGGCACGCATGCGGATTTATATCGATTTCGACGATGTTCTGTGTGAAACAGCGCGTCATCTTGCAACGTTGACGCATGAGCTGTTCCAAAAGCAGGTGCCCTACGAGGCGATTACTGGGTTTGATTTGCGCGAGGCGTTTCAGTTATCGGAGCAGGAGATTGACGCGCTGATGGCGCAGGCGCATGAGACTGACTTTCTCGCGGCACTTGCCCCCGCGCCTGGTGGGTTGGAGGCCGTGCGGGAGCTTGATGCCCAAGGGCATAAACTTGAGATCGTCACCGGGCGTCCGGCTAGTAGTCATGCGGGGTCCTTGGCTTGGTTGGCTCGATATGGCTTGGAGCATCTCTCGCTCATACATGTGGATAAATACGGACGGGCCCCTGCTCAACTGCCGGTTGGAACGCCTCGGACGTTGACGGTACAGGAGTTTGCGGCACTGTCTTTTGATGTGGCGATTGATGATTCTCCCATTGCGCTGGATCTTCTTGCGCCACGTCGCGAGTGTCTGATCATCATTTATGATCGTCCGTGGAATCAGCACTATTCGCTAGGGGTGAACATGCGGCGAACGGGGTCGTGGCATGAAATCGTCAAGTTGATTGGAGCCCATTCATGAAATACTTGTTTATCTCGCAGATCATGTTGGCCTGTGTTTTAGCTACGGGTTGTCAGAGCACGACATCCTGTCAAAAAGAACGAGGAGGAGAAATGAGTTGGCGTGGTGAAATGGATCGATTGGTGCCGTTATTTGGGCATCGTAACTGGATTATGGTTGTGGACAAGGCCTTTCCCTTGCAGAGTGCACCGGGGGTCACGGTTGTCGATACGCGTTCTAACTTGCCGCAGGTGCTTTCCTATGTGATGACAACACTCAATGCGGCTACGCACGTCAAGCCCATCGTGTACACAGATCAAGAGATGGCGTATATAACAGAGACGCTAGCTCCCGGGATCGAGAAAGTCCGTGCGGAGATCCAGACTGTTTTGGCGAACGCTGAAGTTCAAACACTGCCACATGAAGCTGTTTTTAAGAAGCTGGATGAGGCGAGTCGGTTGTTTCAGGTGATGGTTTTAAAAACCGACTGTACGCTCCCCTATACGTCGGTCTTTATTGAATTAGATTGTGGGTACTGGGACGCTGCGAAAGAAAAGCAGTTGCGTGAAAGCATGAAGTCAGAGAAAGACAAATAGTCGGTCTCGATTCATCCAGAGATCAACCGCTGGCTGGTCTGCAAACAGCGACCCAAATATAAACTGACCTTTTAATCAAGTCAGTCTCGTAGATTAAGCAAGCTGTTGGGTTGCATGATGCAACCCAGCGGCTTCTTTATTTTACAGTCGCACCTGTGTGTGCGCCAGTATCGGGTGATACCACAAAGAGTTCACCTGTCTGATTCCCTGCTGCTAGGATCATCCCTTCTGACAGCCCAAAGCGCATCTTACGTGGCGCAAGGTTTGCGACCATCACCACTTGTCGGCCCTTCAGCGTTTCTGGCGCATAGGCTTTACGGATGCCTGCAAAAACTTGGCGTGGTTTGTCTTCACCGATATCCAGTTGGAGTTTAAGCAACTTATCGGCACCCTCGACATAGTCAGCTGCGATCACCGTGGCGACGCGCAAATCCATTTTGGCAAAGGTGTCATAATCGATGATTTCTTTGATGGGTTCCGCAGGGTTGACTGCGGCGGGCACAACGGGTTGAGGAACCGCCGGTCCGGGAGCTTTATCAGTTATGCGGCTCGAGGCGATGAGTTGGTTGACCGATTCCTGCTCTATCCGTGTGGCAAGGTAGACATACGGGTTGATGGGAGAGTTCTCAATCGCGCGGGTCAAGTCGTTCCAGACATAGGGCTTTTCATTAAAGAGTTGGGCGACTTTTGCAGCATAGCTGGGCAGTACCGGTTGCAGATAGATCGACAGGACACGGAATATGTTGAGAACAGAGGTCATCACACAGCGTGCAGCTTCGGGATCTTCTTTGACCAAGGCCCATGGTTTACGAGTATCGAAATACTGGTTAGCTTCATCAGCTAGGTCCCGTATCGCGACCATGACCTTGCTGAAGTCACGGGTCTCATAGTGACCGGCAATACTCTCCGACCAGTCGACGGCTTTCTTGCAAAGGGCGCGCCCTTCGTCATCCATCCCGCCGGTCATTCCGCCGAGGCTTTTGTGTAGCATCTGCGCGCCGCGCGAGGCCAGATTGGTGATCTTGCCAACAAGGTTGGAGTTGACGCGGTTTAAAAAGTCGTCGAGGTTGAGATCCATATCGTCGGTCGTGCCATTGAGCTTGCACGCATAGTAGAAGCGTAGATCCTGTGCGGTGAGATGGTCCAGATAGCTCCGTGCCTTGATAAAGGTGCCCTTGGATTTACTCATCTTTTCGCCGTTGACGGTCAGGAACCCGTGGACAAAAACCTGTGTTGGCGGCAGATAGCCCGCCGTGTGCAGCATGGTGGGCCAGAAGAGACAGTGAAAACGAACAATGTCTTTTCCAATAAAGTGATAGCGTTCAACCTCCTGGTTTTGCCACCAAGCGTCGAACGACTCGCCTTGACAGTCGCACCAGTGTTTAAGCGAGGCAAGGTAGCCGATTGGCGCGTCTACCCACACGTAGAAGAATTTGCCGGGATGTCCGGGAATTTCAAAGCCGAAGTAGGGGGCATCTCGAGAGATGCACCAGCCCCGTAGCGGCTCGTTAAACCACTCCAGCAGTTTATTCGCCACATCGGGAGCCGTATGTGCTGGAATCCACTGCTTCAGGAAATCGCGAAACGGTTCCAGTTCAAAGAACAGATGTTCACTGTTTCGCGTAACGGGTTTTTTACCGCAGAGTGTACAGCAGGGGTCTTTGAGATCTTCAGCGGGATAGGTCTGGCTGCAAACATCACAGGCATCCCCGTATTGTCCCGTTGCGCCACAGTTGGGGCAGGTGCCCTTGACGAAGCGGTCTGGTAGAAACATGTTGTCGTGTTCACAGAAGAGCTGAGGCAGGTTACGTATAGTCACCGCGCCACTTTTTTGCATAGCTTGGTAGATGCCATTGCAGAAGTTCCGGTTCTCTTCGCTGTTGGTGGTGTAGTACTGATCAAAACGGATTTCAAAATCGGAAAAATCACGGGTGTGCTGCTCGTGGCTGCGAGCGATCAGTTCTTCAGGCGTAATGCCTTCGGCACGTGCACGCACCATGATCGGGGTTCCGTGTGTATCATCT
>CAZSUM010000239.1:0-4660 GCA_964610015.1 uncultured Lentisphaeraceae bacterium | reverse complement strand
TTCTTGCCAAAAAATGTGCAGGAGCGTTTGCCAAGGCAAAACTGAGATAAGACAATAGGTTACGATAGACCTCCTTTACGGGAACAATTTTTTGGAGACGGTTCATGAATGATACAGAACAAAGTTCGAAACCAGAGTCAAACTCGGCTTCGGTTTCTCGTCGAGCCATGTATTACGGTAGCTCTGGTAAGCGAGCTCACTATTATGGGGGTAATTCACGTCCCGTGTATTACGGTGCCAGCTCGCCTGCAGCCTATTACCCTAGCGGAGGGGCAGGGGGTAGCTACTATTATGGCGGTGTGGGCGGCGGCGGCGGGGATGACGATGATT
This sequence comes from uncultured Lentisphaeraceae bacterium, assembly GCA_964610015.1. GTDB lineage: Bacteria > Verrucomicrobiota > Kiritimatiellia > RFP12 > UBA1067 > CAZSUM01. The sequence continues at coordinate 4,330 of CAZSUM010000239.1, read as the reverse complement.
CTTTGATGGGAGCTGTTACCATTGGACGCATGTTGCGAGTCTGCTCGCAACGTTGGGTGACAATCGTTGTTTTTGTCATCATTGGGTTCATTGCCGCATTTGCCGTATTCAAGATCTCGCCGATGATCTATGAAGCCGAAAGTGTTTTTGAGATGAGTATTCGAGGATCGACCTATACGGGAATGCGTAAGGCGATTATCGAAACGGATATGGTTAACTCACTAGATGAGGTTTTTAATACTCGCCTCGCTCGTCTGCGTAGTCGTGCTGCGCTTGACCAAATTGTTAGTCAGTACGTAGTGATTATCCTAGCTCAACTGTGACGGATGAACAGATTATCTCGACGTTGGTTAGAACTGAAATGACGTTGCAGCGTCGATCGAAACTAATTCGTGTTTCGGTACGTTCGACAGATCCCCAGTTAGCCGCAGATTTGGCAAATGCTTATGCAAAAGCAGCGGAAACCTTTACTTCTGAGCAGAATCGGAATGAGTCTGAAGTGGCCGTTTCGTGGTTAGCAACGACAACTGAGCAGCAAAAGCGCAATCTTGAGCGTGCAGACAAGGATATGCTCGATTTTCGGGTTGCTAACCAGCTTGATTTTATGGCGAGTGAAAGCGAGACCTCGCAACAAGCGTTAAGTAAAATTAACAGCGATATTCTGGAGCTCGAAGGTAATATTACCAAAGCCACTGAGTTGAAGAAGACATTGGAAGTTATTCAAAATGAACCAGAGAAATTCGGGACATTACCCGAGTCGGTTCCTCGCTCGGGCGAGATCGGGGCTGCGTATCAGCAGTTGCAAAAAATCTTGGCTGAAAAAAATGCTTTGCTGGCTCGCTATACTGCAAATCATCCTGAGTTAAAAGTTAAGGAGAAGGAGGTTGAAGTCTACAAGCAACAGTTTGCTGATGTTGTTTATCGCGCGCTTGAGACGTGTAAGGCAAATCTTGATCTGTTGCAACGGCAACTTTCACAGCTGACCCCAAAACGCGATGCTTTGACCCAAAAGCTCTCTGATTTAGAGCTAAAAATGGTCGCTGCCAAAATGAAGATCGACCAATTGGAGCGTGAACGTGAAGTTGCGGATATCAGCTATAAGACACTCTTACAGCGAACACGTGAAGCACAACTCGCTTCGGATGAAAACACAGCGGTTATCAAGCAGGTTGAATCGGCCTACCGTCCTCAAAAGCCTGTGCTCCCAAATCCCATGATTATTTTTCCCTCAGGCCCCTTTATTGGTTTGGCGCTAGGCATATTTTTCGTTTTGGTGTTGGATCACCTTGAGGACAAGATCGTAGGTATTTCCGATATTGAGCAACGTTTACGGATGAAGACACTAGCGGTATTGCCACATGTGCGCCGCAAAAAACGTGAGCAAATTGCTCGCTTGATAAGTGAAGATAAGTTTTCACAATTTGCTGAATCCGTTGCTGGTCTTCGTAATCTATTGGATTCACCTCGCTATCAAGAGATGGCGAAGGTCTTGCTCTGCATGAGTACGCAACCGGGTGAGGGTAAAACCATTACGTCGTGCAGTTTGGCCATCTCATATGCTCAGAGTAACCAGAAGACGTTGTTGATCGATTTTGATATGCGCCGTCCGCGCTTAGCGCGAATTTTTGATAAAAAGCATACTGATTTTAACAGTTTACCTCATACGCTGGATAAGAATGATGCCTCTTTGTTCGATAGTTTGCCGGTGCCTTCTGGCATTGATAATCTGGATATTGTTCTTACTCGGGCCTCATCTGAATTGAGCCCTGCTAACCTTATGGGGAGCGGTGCTATTGTCGATTTCTTTGCGTGGGCACGCCAAAATTATGACCATGTGATCATCGACTCGCCTCCCTTTGGAATTGTCGGTGATGTGATGGTGCTTGCCTCGCTAGTCGATTCGGTGATGATCATGTGTTGCCCTGACCGGACTCGCTTCCAGCCGCTTAAACATGCGGCGCGTCATCTGACTGAGGCGGGTGCCCGGGTCATTGGCGTGATTGTTAATGATGTTGATTTTGGCCGAAGCAACCATTTTAGCCGCTACGATTATCACTATCGGTATGCGTATCGCTATACGTCACGTTATGGTGCCTATGGACACGGCAAAAAAATGGGTGATAACGCGCAAGGGGTTACAGACAAGAATGCAGAAAGTCAGGCGCCATTTGTCACCGATGATCTGACACCTGAAGGCGTTGTTTCAAGACAGGATGTCATTGATGTTTCAATGACGGATGATGATTAAGAGGAGGCCCGACGATGAAACGTATCATTGTCACCGGAGGTGCCGGGTTTATCGGTTCAGCCGTAATTCGACATCTTGTTACAACGACTTCATGTCAAATCCTAAATCTGGATAAATTGACGTATGCCGGAAACCTAAATTCGCTTGTTTCTGTTGCAGAGAATCCTAGATACACGTTTGTGCAGGCAGATATTTGCGACCGTACGATGCTGACGCAGGTGTTTGAATCGTTCAAGCCTAACGCTGTGATGCATTTAGCGGCTGAGTCGCATGTTGACCGTTCTATCGATGGTCCCGCAGCCTTTATCCAAACGAATGTTATGGGAACTGCGACGCTACTGGAAGTTGCCACCGCTTATTGGCGCAAATTACCGGCTGGTCCTGCGGGACAAGACCGATTTCGCTTTCAGCATATCTCAACTGATGAGGTCTACGGTTCTTTAGGGGCACATGGGCTTTTTACTGAGACAACCCCCTATGATCCTCGTTCCCCATACTCTGCCAGCAAAGCCGCTTCGGATCATCTGGTTATGGCTTGGCATCACACCTATGGTCTGCCGGTTTTGATTACTAACTGCTCAAACAATTATGGGCCTTTTCATTTTCCTGAAAAGCTGATTCCGTTGGTGATCCTGAATGCCTTGGAGGGCAAGCCGTTGCCGATTTATGGCAAAGGGGATCATGTGCGGGATTGGCTGTATGTTGACGATCACGCCAAAGCACTTTGCTTGGTGCAACAGAGTGGCGTACCCGGCGAGACCTATAACATTGGCGGCAATAATGAGCGTACCAATCTGCAGGTCGTGCAAACCATTTGCGATACGTTGGATCGGTTATGTCCTGACGTCAGGGCAAAACACGGGATCACTTCGTTTCGTGAGCTGATCACCTTTGTCACGGACCGTCCTGGGCACGATCAACGATACGCGATTGATGCATCAAAAATCAGGCGTGAGCTTGGGTGGTGTCCTGAAGAGGATTTTGACTCTGGTATTGCTAATACTGTGCAGTGGTATCTTGATCATGCTTGGTGGTGGCAGCCCATTCGCGAAAAGAAATATGCGGGTGAACGGCTGGGGGTGAAAGTCCACTGAGTGGCGACTCTTCGTAACTAGTTAATCTTTTAAGTTGGAGTAAATGATGGCACGCAAGGGGATAATTTTAGCTGGCGGTGCGGGTACGCGACTCTATCCAGTGACCCAGGTTATCTGTAAGCAACTGTTGCCGGTCTATGACAAGCCGATGATCTACTATCCGCTGTCAACCTTGATGCTTGCCGGGATTCGAGAAGTCCTGATTATCTCAACGCCTGAGGCGACGCCTCTTTTTCGTCAAATTCTTGGGGATGGTGCTCAACTGGGGATGAGTTTGAGTTATCAGGTACAAGAAACTCCCAATGGATTGGCACAAGCTTTTGTGCTTGGGCGCGATTTTATTGGTGATGATCCGGTGTGTTTGGTTCTTGGGGATAATATCTTCTATGGGGATGGCCTGCGCCGGATGTTGACGGAGGCGGATGCGACGCCGAATGCAACGGTCTTTGGTTATTACGTGACTGATCCAGAACGCTATGGGGTGGTGAGCTTCGATACGAAAGGTAAGGCTGAAACAATTGAAGAAAAGCCGTTGCACCCGCGTTCTAATTATGCCGTGGTTGGTCTTTATTTTTATGATAACCGCGTTGTCGATATTGCGGCTGAGTTAAAGCCCTCTGCTCGTGGAGAGTACGAAATCACGGATGTAAATCGTGTCTATCTGGAACAGGGGCTGCTGAATGTCAAGGTGATGGGCCGTGGATTTGCTTGGCTAGATACGGGCACTCATGACTCATTGGCCGATGCCACCGCGTTTGTAAAAGCCATTCAAGATCGACAGGGTTTGAAGATCGCCTGTATTGAAGAGATCGCTTGGCGTATGGGGTTTGTCAATGCAGAGGGGCTTGCCAAACTCGCATATGGGTTACGTAAATCAACCTATGGCGAGTATCTTTCACGCTTGCTGGCGCAGGAACTGAAGCACTGATCTTTGGTTTCGTTAGGGCTTCTATGAAGAACATCGTTCGGGAGAAGCACGAAGTCGCCT
>CAZSUM010000238.1:0-4661 GCA_964610015.1 uncultured Lentisphaeraceae bacterium | reverse complement strand
GGCGGTGGTCGTAGACAGGACACCTCTTGCCGCAGACAGGGCAGCTCACACGGCTTCCATCCCGTTCTACGATCATTACCTCCAGCGTGTCAGACTCCCGGTTCAATTTGCATCCCTTGTACACAAAGCCCTTGTGAGGCTCAAGATGGTTTAGTATGGTTTCTATGCGCATCCGGTTTTGTTCGTCCTCCTTTGTTTGTTCATTAAAGAAGGATAACCGGATGCGCCTTTATTAGGCAATTATTACCCACAGATTTTAACGAGATGCCGGAAAATGATAACAAAGCAAACAGTGGTTGCGGGAGTGGTCGTGGTGATGGGTGTCGCGACGTGTGTGTCCGCCGATGAGGCACGGCTCGCCGGTGTGGACACCTGGGCCTACCGGAAGGCGTTGCCTGCGGTGGTGAATCCGGTTGTGCGGTCGTCTCTGAACGAGGTGATTTCGTTGCGCGGCAAGTGGGAATTCGTTACGCAGGGCGTCGCACCCTCGCGCCATCCTTATTGGCGTGCGTTCTATGCTAAACCATGGCCTGGTTCGCGAACGATTCAAGTTCCCGGATGCTGGGAAGCACAGGGCGTGGGCGAATCGGGTCCTAGCGTGACATGGGACTGTAAATGGGATCACGGGCCAAGGATGATGCGGAACGTTTACATGGGGGAGGCTTGGTATCGCAAGACAATCGACATCCCCGCTGCTTGGCAGAGTAAACGAGTTTGGCTTAAGGTGGGTGGTGTGCGCTCGCAGGGCTGGTTTTGGGTGAATGAAAAACCGGTGGCTTGGGTTGATAACTATTGTGGCACCTACAAGTATGATATTACCGACCTCGTTCAGGGAAGGACACAGGCGGTTGTCGTGGCAGCGGTGAACAACAAAATCCCGAGCCGCAAAGGGCAGATGGTCAGCTCGCACCAGTTTGGTGGTTTGTATCGTGATGTGGAAATTGAAGCTACGCCCGACATGCGGATTGACGACGCTTGGGTGCGCGGTGATTTTGATAAGCAAACCGCGGAGGTTCATGCCACGGTGGCGTATGCCACGATTGCGGGAAAGCTTAAGAGCCCCGTGTTGCGTGTGAAAATCAAGTCTGTCGATGTTTCTCACAGAGACACAGAGGGTGTAGAGAAAACAGCGGGCACAGGCAAAGAAGCCGTGATCTTTGGTGGCGAAAGACAGGCAGTGGACGTGACCGTGTGCATGCCGCTGAAACCGTTTAACGCGTGGTCGCCGGAAACGCCGAATCTCTATATGGCTGAGCTGATGCTCTGCGATGGCGATACGCCCATTCACGGCTGGACTGAGCGGTTTGGTGTGCGAAAGATTGAGGTGCGCGGTGACCGTTTCTTTTTGAACAACAAACCGTTTTTTGCACGTGGCTTTGGCGATGATTTTGTGTATCCGTTGACCGTGGTTTCGCCAGCCTCAAAGGAAGAGCATCTCAAACACCTCAAAATCGCTCGTGCTGCCGGATTTAACTATGTTCGCTTACATACGCACTGTGAACTGCCGGAATATTTCGAGGCGGCGGACGAAGTGGGGATCATGATTCAGCCCGAACTGCCTTATTATGGAGACTATCCGACTGAGGCGTTCACGTTCGACCCGATGCGAGATCTAACGGAACTTTATCACCATTACCGCCGCTACGTGTCTTTTACAACCTACTGCACAGGTAATGAAGGACTTCTCGGGAAGCCATTGGACAAGGAGATCTATAAGCTGGCCAAACAGCTTGACCCCGATCGTTTGATGATTCATCAGGACGGTAACTGCAACAACGCGGAAAATTCCGATTTCCGAAACGGCCCCGTCAATGTGTGGGAGCCGGGAAGTTTTAAATGTGACGCGCCTTTTGTCGCGCACGAATACTTGAATTTGGGCGTCAAGCAGGATGCACGCAATGAGAGCCGCTTTATTGGAGGGTGGATGCCCCCGGTATCGCAGGCAAGCCGCGACCAGCTTTTACAGTCATCAGGCTTGAATCGACGTTGGGGCGATGCTATTCAGGACGCTTCGCACGCGCTGCAACGTTACTATCAGAAGCGCGGCATTGAGGCCGCTCGTATTGATCCGGCCTGTGACGGCTACGATTTCTGGACCATCGTCGATGTGGTTGTCGCACAAGGCAGCACCTATAGCGCCCAAGGACTGTTTGACCCCTTCTGGGATGCCAAGCGTAATGGCGCAACCGCCGCCTCGTTTCGCGAGTTCAACGGGTCCACCGCGCTGTTACTCAAGACCGAATCCAAGATCCCCATCGCAGTTCCTGGAGATCGTGTGAAGGCCAATTTCTGGATTACGCACTTTGGCGAGAAGCGTTTAGAGAAAACGCGGCTTCACTGGATTTTGCGCACCGTCGACCAGACGCTTGCTCAGGGTGAATGCGAGGGTGGCGATGTCGAACTGGGCAGCACTCGGCTGCTTGCGGAAGCGGCGATAGCGATTCCTGATGTGGCGAAGCCTGTTCACGCGGTGTTGGAGGCTGAAGTCCTGCAGAGGACGGAGGGCGGAGGACGGAAGGCGGAAGAGAGAATCATGAACATGTGGGATTTCTGGCTGTTTCCAAAGCGCGATAAGCAGGACGGAACAGGCATCGCCGTCGCACCGACCCTCTTGCCTGCACTGGAAAAACTTTACACGGGGTTGGTTGCTTCTGGGACATCGGCTGGCGAACAAGCGGATCTTTTGATCTCTCAAGCGCGTTCGCCGGATGTCGATATCGCGCTAGCTGCCGGGAAACGGGTTCTGCTCATCAACGGTACATCCAGCAAGCCGAATGTCAATCTCGGCTGGTGGTCAATGGGAAATCAAGTGGGTACAGCTTTTGCCAAGCATCCCGCCTTTGGCGATTTCCCGCACGATGGCACGCTTTCGCCGCTGGCGTTCCGACTTTTGAAACAGGGTAAGTCTTTGCCGTTCACGGGGGTGTTGCCTGACGACATGATGGTGGTGGGTGAGGGGCTCAGCCAGTTCTTTCTTTACATGGGCCAAGCTAAGAGCGACAAGGGGCGTGTGCTGATGACCTTTGGATTGGACCTGCTATCAGGGACACCGGAGGGAACCTGTCTGCTGGACAATCTGATCCGTTATACGCGTTCTGACGCATTCAATCCCCAGAGTGTTGCAACGCTGACCTTCGAAACGCAGAATGGGTGGCAGAAGACACTCAAAGCTGGGGACTTCGGGCGCGATAATCTGCCTTTTGGTGTCAATCAGCTCGATGTGGCACGTGCCTTGAAGGACAAGAACGAGCTCATTTGGGAAACGCGACCGGCACCCGAGAACGTCCAATCTAAAAAGGATTACAATGTTGTTTGGCGTGGGGGCATGGGCTATTTTTCGGAGCCGCAGGGACATTTTACTTTTTACGTAAATAACGAGAAACTAATTGATATTCCGGCTATCAGCCATCAGGATGCGGAGTGGTGTAGTGCGGATAAAACAGTTAGCCTTAAATACGTGCGCGACACAACGACCGATGAATATGGCACGTTGACGTTAACCCTGCCGTCTTCGAAAGTGATGCCGGGCAAACCACTGCACATGAAAGTGGTTGGCAGCGACTCTAACAGCCGCCGCTGGTTCGGCGTGTTTGAAACATGGTGAGAGTTCTTGTAATAAAGCCAGTGAATCGCAGATTAAAAGGTTTATTCGGTCAAAGGACAAAGTAAACGAGCCAAGGGCAGACTAAATACGCCACCTCCGATCACGGGGTGGCGTATTTATTTTGTCAATTGACCCAAAGGTTTATTCATCCAGCTTTAATATTGACGAGTACAAAACGTAACGGTACTTTGTGCTAGGTTAAATAAGGTGGTATTCATAAATTCTGCGTTTAAATAACAGCCATTAACAGATATCGTTGTTGTCGGTTTGATTAGAGCCCCGTAAGGGGTGCAAGAATAGTGATATTCTGCGTTATTAGCAGGGGGCAAGAATGGTCATTAAAGTCGTGTTGATGGTATTTTTAGCGGCTGTGGCGCTCGGTGCGCAAAACCCCGCTCTGAATCAACGGGGGGCGCGAACCTCACCGATGTGGGTCAAGAAAGGGGTGGTGTACCAGATTTGGTTGCGGTCGTTCACGCCGGAAGGCACCCTTCGAGCGGCGCAGAAACGGCTGCCCGATGTAGTTTTTGGCGAGCGCGGTTCGGATGTGATTTCCATCCTTAACTTCACGCTCGATGGGGTCCCGATGATTTATAATGGACAGGAGATCGGTGATGCGACCCCCATGGATTTGATGGACCGTGTGTCTATTCCGTGGAATGCCGCTGTTGTGCCTACGGGCGGGTTGTTGAAGCGTCCTTTCTATCAGCGTCTATGTCACTTGAAACGAAATGAGCTCGCGCTGATTGCCGGGGGGGATGTGATCTGGCTTGAGCACGATCAACCAGATGCGATGCTTGCTTTTTTGCGACGCATGGGAGATGAAGAGATTCTTGTGGCAATCAACCTTTCGAATCGGCCAGTTAAGGCCCAGCTCAAATTGCCTGCTTGTGTAGCAGGGTCCTATACCTATCGGAACCTTTTGGCAGAGGTTGTTCCACAACACGGTAAGCCACATTCGACCGATTGGATCGAGGCTGGCATTCAGTCGGTCATCAACAATCCCAACGATTTGACGGCAAAAAAAGCCGAGGTGACCGCAGCCGAGAATCGAGTT
>CAZSUM010000237.1:0-4694 GCA_964610015.1 uncultured Lentisphaeraceae bacterium | reverse complement strand
GCCGTGGGTTCGTCGGCCAGGATCACAGGCGGGCGGTTGACCAGTGCCCGTGCAATGGAGACGCGTTGCTGTTCGCCACCGGAAAGTTGCGACGGCATGGCCTTGGCACGCGACTCCACATCGAGCGCTTTAAGCAACTCGACAGCCTGTCTGCGGGCTTCGGTATTTGGTTTTCCGGCAAGCATGGGCAACAGCGCGACATTGTCGGTAACGTCCAGAAAGGGGATGAGGTACGGGGCCTGGAAGATAAAGCCGATTCTGTCACGGCGTAGCGCCCGTAGATCTTTAATGAGCCAGCCGTCATCATAAATCACCTCATCGCCGAGAATCATCCGCCCTGCAGTCGGCTCGATTACCGCGCCTAGACACTTGAGCAAGGTGCTCTTGCCTGAGCCTGAAGGGCCGACGAGTCCGACCACTTCGCCAGCAGACACCTGCATTTCGACCCCTTTCAGGGCGTCGACCGCGGTCTCGCCGCTGCCGTACCGTTTTTTCAAACCTTCGATATGAATGCCTTTGCCTGTCATGTTAGCCTCCGATAGCCTCGGCTGGATCGACCTTAAGGGCAGCGTGAATGGCGATGCTGCTCGCGAGGATGCAGATCACGACCACCGCACCAAATCCGGCCACTGAGTCGATGGGTTCCAGCAATACATATTTGGGAAAGATAGGGGCCATTAACAGGGTCGCGGTGATCTTTCCTACCACAAACCCGATCAGGCCCAAGGCAATAGATTGCTGCATGATCAGGCCCACAATCGTACGGTTCTTGGTGCCGATCAGTTTAAGTACAGCGATCTCGCGAATTTTACCGAGCGTTAGCGTGTAGATGATGAAAGAGACGATGGCTGCACTGACAATTGAAAGAATCACGAGGAACATGAAGATCTGTCTGGCAGAGGTGGCAATCAATTTGCCAACGAGAATTTGTTCCATCTGGCTGCGGGTATAGACGGTCAGACGTTTCCAGCGGCGGATGGTATCTGCCACATCCTGTGCCAAATGGCCTGGTTTAATCTGGACGAGGATTGCGTTGACATAGGGGTTGGTGCTTTGCGAAGCAATCACGGAATCCAGTAATCCAGGCACCTGCGGTTGGTTGAACGCCGGGTTGGCAGTGGTGCGGCGACGTTGCTGAAGGATGGCGTCGTTGTCCTTCAAAAACTGCGCTTCCTGTGCATCCTTGAGAGGAATGAACACCATCGGGTCACCACCGGAAGAGACCATTCTTCGGGTAAGCCCGACCACGGTGTAGTGGTTGCGTCGAATCTGCAAGCGATCGCCAAGCGCAAACCCAGAGGCCTTGTCGGCCACGGCTTCATAATGTCCACGGGTTATCTGGCGTCCGGCAATGAGATACGGTGGCCAGCCGGGAGTGCCGGATTCTCCCACTGTAACGCCGGCAACCATGGCTCGTACGTCCTGTTCACCATGGCGCACCTGCATGGTGAGATAGGTAATATTCGCGGCCCGCGCGACACCGGGCATGCCGCTGATGCCGCGCCAGAGATCGTCGTAGAGGCTCGACGGTTCGGCATAGGGGCCCAGGGTATCTTTTTGAACCACCCAAAGATCAGCACCGCTGTTGTCGAGCAAGACCTTGGCGTCATCCACCATGCCGCGGTAGATGCCGGCCATGGACAGGGTTATCCCAATCAGCAGACCAAGGCCGACGCCGGTAAAGATGAATTTACCCCAAGCATTCATGATGTCGCGGCCAGCCAGACTGATCATTTTTTCACCCCCGGAATCTGAGCCATCACCTCGATGCGGTTGTGAGCCTTCAAGGCTTTGGCGCTATAGAGGACCACTTGATCGCCGATCTGCAGGCCTTTACGCACTTGGACTTGCCCCTCCAAATCAGCGGACCCCAACGTAACAGGTGTGAAGTGCAGGGCGTTTTGAATGATCTGCCACACGCCCAGTTGGCCTTCAATGCGGTGGATGGCCGCATCGGGGAGGCAAGGACCGGCAGGGAGGGCTGGCAGGGTTAAGGTGACCTCCGCCAATTCGCCGATGGGCGGCAGCGGCTCAGGAACCGAGTCAAACACGACTTTGGCCAGCATCTCCTCTGTCACTGAATCTGCGAGCGGCTCGACACGCAGCACCCGCCCGGTAAGGGGTGTGCCTCTTTGTGAACGCAGAACGATCTGAGCCGGAAGTCCGGCTTGCAGTCCTGCTGCGCGCAATTGATCGAACCGCACATTAATCCAGAGCGTCTCGGGAGCAATTACCTCAATCACCGATTGACCCGCGACCACTGTTGTGCCGGGTTCTGCATGGCGTGCGACAATCAGTCCGTTTGTCGGTGCGATCAGGCGCAAGTCGGCGCGTTGTCTGATCAGTGCGTCGAGCTCCGAACGGGTGCGGGTCCTCTCTTGGCGCGCGGCTTCAAGATCGGCGAGAGCGGCCGCGTGGCCAGCTTCAGCCACTAGTCGGTCCTGCTGCTTGATATCCAGTGTTTCCTCGCTCACCGCACGCGCCTGTAAGAGGTGTTCATAGCGTCGCGCTTGTGTCTCGGCATAGCTCTTACGGGACTCGGTATCTCGGACCTGTGCCTCGGATGCAATCACGAGCGCGGTCGTGCGTTTCAGTGAGGCATTTAGCGCAGTCATGCGGTCGTCAAAATCAACGGGATCCATCTCGCCCAGCACGTCACCCACCTTGACCTGATCACCCACGTCCACGTTGACCCGTAGCACGCGCCCAGCCACTGTGGGGCCCATGCGGTAGGTGTAGCGGGCTTCAACTGTACCGATGCCGAACAGGGAGGGGATGATGACTTGGCTTTTGACCTGAGTGATGGTAACCGGAACTGGGGCCAGCGGGCCTGACCGCAACGCCACGTAACCGAACAGGAGCAAAAGAGGCACGAGTACGGCGAACATCACCAGCGAGCGAAGTTGGATGTGAAATCGTTTCATGGTGCACTCCTGAGTCCGCGGCGGTAGATCGCGAAAGCTTCGCCAGCCTTTGCGCGTACGGTTTTGTTTTTTCCATCCAGCAGTGACTGCATGACCAAGCCCTGGATCATGCCGATAAACAAGGCTGCCGCGACAGGGGTATCCCCTTCGGGGGACAATTCCCCTTGTGCGCGCCCTTGCTCAATCAGCGTCTGCAACCGCTCGTTGTAGTGGCGAAGCAACGTGCGCACCGCACGTTTGGCAGGGGAGTCTTCGCTACGTTGGAGTTCGCCGAAGAGAATGCGAGGGACACCCGGGTGCTCAATCACGAAATCGATGTGTGTCATAAAGACCGCTTCCAACGCGGCCAGGGGGGATTTCGCGGCCTGGATTGCAGCGTCCACCCGCGCCAGAAGACGTTCGGCGACCCATTCCATCACCGCCTGCCAGATCGCATCCTTGGTTGGAAAATGCCGGAATAAAGCACCCTGAGTCATGTGCATCCGTTCGGCCATCGCCGTGGTCGTGATCTCGGCGGGATTCTGCTCGGCTGCCAACCCGATGACGGTTTGCACCGTCACGGCCCGGCGTTTGTTAGCTGGAAGGCGTTTGAAGGGTTCTTGGCTTTTCATAGTAAGTAAGTTATTACTATCTTACGGAACTGTCAAACACCTAATGCGGGCAAAGACAGCAACCCTCACCCCGGCCCTCCCCAGAGGGCGAGGGAGGGGGCAACAACGTGTTTTTTATTCACCAGCGTTTTTGAGTTCGCTTAGGCGTTCTTTCAGGATCGCTGCGGAGGCCTGTAGCGCCAGCGTTTCTTTCTCTGCTAGCTTCCCCTCTATGATTCTCTCGATGCCAGACTGAGAAAGGATGCAGGGAACGCTCAGACACACGTCCTGCAACCCGTATTCACCTTCCAGCAAGGTTGAAACAGTCAGCACACTGTGTTCATTGCGCAGGATGGCCCCGACGATACGTACAAGCGCGAGCCCGATCGCGTAACAGGTTGATCCTTTGGCTTCGATGATATGATAGGCGGAGTCTCGGACTTGGTTGACGATCCGGTTGCGCTCCTGAATCCAGTCATCGCATTTGTGACACGCGGGACAGAAGTCATCCATGGACATTCCCGCGAGGTTGGTCATCGACCAGACGGCAACCTCACTGTCTCCATGCTCTCCAAGGATATACGCGTGCACGTTTCTGACATCTACGCTGCAATGCGCGCTGAGCAGGTGTCTGAATCTGGCACTGTCCAGAACAGTCCCTGACCCGATGATCCGGTTACGGGGCCAGCCCGTTTGCTGCAGTGCCACGAACGTGAGCACATCAACCGGATTCGAAGCGATCACAACCACGGCCTGTGATTCACGGGCCTTGATCTCGCCCATGATTTGCCCCACGATGTGGGCGTTGCGCTTCAAGAGGTTGAGCCGCGACTCACCCGGCTTCTGCTTGGCTCCTGCAGTAATCACAATCACGGACGCATCCGCATAATCGTCAGCTGATCCAGCTCGGACGGCGACGGTGGGAACAAAAGGCAGTCCGTGGGATAAGTCAAGCGCTTGTCCTTCAGCCTGCTCCTGACGTGCGTCAATCAGCACGATGGTCTCTGCCGTCCCGTTTTGAAGCAGCGCGTAGGCAAAAGAGGCCCCCACATCGCCAGCGCCGACAACGACCACCTTTCGGGGCTGCCCCTGTTTCTTCGTACCGCTTACAAACTCGTTACAAATATGGGCACTTCACGAGAATCTGTGGGTGTACTCGGGCGGCATAGGCAGGTCGCCG
>CAZSUM010000236.1:0-4700 GCA_964610015.1 uncultured Lentisphaeraceae bacterium | reverse complement strand
GGTCGGCCCGATCTCATACTCATACCGCTTCATCTCCGCCGTCAGCACCTCCCAATCCCCACAGCTACGGCTTATCGCGCTTAACTCGTTTCCCCCGCCTCCGTGCCTCTCTCCCATGGCACGCCGTATAACAGAAGGCGGCTCCGCCCGCTGTCTTCAGTCCTCTGACCTCCGTCCTCTGTCTTCAGTCCTCTGTCTCCCGCACTCCCACACTCATGCACTTCTCGAACACAGCCAATCATGTTCAACGACTGGGAACCGCCTCGGACGGCGACGGACGCCTCGGGGATGCGGTCCTTGTCTCTACCGCGGGATGTCGTTGCTGGGCGGCTCCGGTACCTCGACAGCGGCAAGATCGTCAATGACAGGGGTTTTAATAATTGGGTGCCCAGCACAGCCGAGGGTATCGTTACGCTGATCATCGATAAGCAGAAAGAGAATGTTGGGCCTTATATTCGATTCTTGACTGAGTAAAGAGCCAGAAGCCTGCATTGCTATTGCGATCAAGACCATTGCTCTTAAAAAAAGGCGCCTGTTGTATCCGTTCATCTTTGTATCTCCGTAGCACACGTCAAACTTCACAAGCGCGGCTTCAGCCCGTCCTGCGCAAACCCTTGTTCGCTGTACAATACTCTGTCAAATTCGAATCCAGCCGATGGAGTACCGACGTTGAATCCTCACTCTATCGGCAATTGCTCAAGATACTGCCGCATCGCTCGGACGAAAGTGGCACCGAAAGCTCGGGCGGTGTCCGGTGTAATGACCGATGTTTTGGACTGGGCATAAGGGATCTCAAAAGCGCTAGATAGCCGGATATACTCGAGCTCACCAGCCCATTGAGAGAAGCTCTTTCCTTCCTTGTAGTTATCTGCCTTATTCCAGGACATTCCGAATGGCATGTCGTCAAATGCATTGTAAGGCAACGCCTTATCAGGGATGGCTTCCAAGATTTTGCCGAACTTCATTTGTTCAGCCCAAATGTTCCCCTGTGAACTACCCACCTGGTAGATCTTATTATCTCTGATGTACGGGCAGTGGAAATCATAGGCAATGATCAATCGCCCGGCGGACCACTCTGGAACAAAGGTGCGGAGCATCCTGACGGCTGGGTATAGACTTTTGCCCACGTAGTCACGACCATGGTCTCTGGGCTTCCGACCCTTCCCCTGATCCCCGTCTTCAACACCATCTTTGTCCATAAACGGGACGACCATTAGCTCCACGTTCTCTCTGAACCATTCATTCTCCTCGGTTTTGGCCAACAGGGCCTCCATCAGGCCTTCAACCACGTAACTGGCTGTACTTTCGCAAGCATGATGACGGCAAGTGATAAGCACCCGATGCTTTGCTTGACCGTTTAGCTTCCCGATATGTATGCGTTCAACAGAGCGATTCTTACGCGTCTTACACAATTCATGGACGGCTAAGTGCTCGTTTCCTTTGTGCCTCGCCAAAAAGCGTCCTAAATCAGACTCTTGGTATGGCAGGGAGAAGGCAAACCGCACACTTTGGGCATTCGGTGTAAATTCATAGCTGAATGAAGTATCTTTGACTGTCTTAGTACCCAGCCAAGACCAAGTCAGACCACCATCTGTGCTGATGGAGGGGCCTTGCTTGTCAAAAATATTCTTGTTGGTAAAATGAAATGTAAGCGTTCGCCCAGCCGCTCCGATAACTCGGAAATTCCAATAGAACCACCAGCGTTCAGTATCTCGCAACTCCTGCTGTAAAGTGACCGTGTCACCATCGATCCGCTCGAGGACAATGTTCCCTCCCGGATAGTCGGCATCAACCGTAATCTCAGCCGCACATGCTATCGTGCTACAGAGCAACATCAATACAGCAGGAGTCTTCATCTTCATATTTTTTCTTCCTTTTGCCAAACGCACTGAATCACCCACGGGAGTTAACCGCTCCGCTTCGCTCTGCGGCTAACTCTGGTCGGGTGAATTCAGTTGCTCAATGATCTCATCCGCAATTTCCGGATACAGTTCCCGGAGGCAATCTGGGCACAGGCCGTGACTGAAATGGGTTCCCGCATGGTCCATCACATACGCTTCGAGTCGCGACCATACTCCTTCGTCGTCTCGCACCTTCCTGCAATGGGAACACATTGGCAAAATAGAACGCAGGGTCTTGATCTCGGACAACGCATGCTCCAGTGCGTTGTTCTTCTCATTAAGAATATCTAGGTAGCGACTGTTAGCCAGTGCGATTGCTGCCAGTTCCCCAAATACGGCCGCAATCTCAGCGTCTTCATCGGTAAAATGCGTCGGCTTGTTGGCTAGGCCCATGATGCCGACGGTCTTCCCGTCAAGATTAAGAGGCGCGAACATCACATTTTGCAGGACGACATGTCCACCGGGCATGAACTTCACCCACTCGCTGTTCATGAAATCGTTGTCGTACGCGGCACGGTGTGTTTCGTAAGCTACGGCCCGGAGTCCTCGAATGGGCATGGGGAGTTCCGGGTCGACCGTACACGGCATCCCTCCAGCCTCAAGAAACAACACCTCGTTCTCCTCACCGTTTTCACTCAGAAGTGCAACATATCCAGAAACCGCACCGGTTATCTCTCGACAGCAGTCGAAGATCGCACGTGCTGCATCGGTAAAGGTCTTCTTCTCTAGGATTGCGCGTGCACCCCTGATAACCGCATTAAGTTTTGCTTCCGCAGACGAGTTTACACTCATTATCCCATTTATCCTTTCATCCAACGTTTGAGCTCACTCGCCGCGCTTCGCGGTCAGCTACGGCGATTTGTTGGACATGTATTAGCCTTGCTTTCCTTCAATAGCGCAGAGAAGAATTGCTCCCGCAATCCCAAGGCGTCTGTCAAGCAAGCCTTTTGTATCCATTGAATAATCAAGATTAACCTTCATGACAAATGGATTGAAGTTTTGCTTGAAAAGACAAACTTGCTTGCCATTCACCACCCCGTGGTATTTCTGCGGTATTAGGTTGACCAGAAAACGACGAATTAGAGCAAGCATCATGCTGTCCTCTTGAATCAACCCTATTTCCCTATTTTCTGCATCCATTATTATCCACTCGTCTTTAATAACTGATTTCATGCCCTTCCTTTTCAAAGCCCCTACTTTGATATTGTTGGCGGGATCAAAAACGTCATATACGGCTGAAAAGTCTATTATATTACGTGCAATAATAGTTAAAACTTCGGTCCGCATATCTTCACCGGTATAAACTCTTATATCTTCTTTCAATTTGAATGCTTTCTGCTTGGAATAGAACGCAACTTTACCACTGGAGTCATAAATGTGGAACGCAGCACCAAACAGTTTGAATATCTTTCTGCGCACAAGATAATTTGTATGTTGAAAGACCTGTGGGATCGCCGATTGTTCATGCAGTGCCGTGTTGTCAGTCATTGATTTCTCCTTGGTTTAATTAATGTCCAACAGCGCAGGTTAGGTGCGCTGTCAATTGAACCGCCGAACCCTATTCCCAGAGGATTCTGGTCAAGCGGTTGTCGCATGTGACATCCTTGCCACTGCGATCCCATTCTGGGGCTGTGACCCAGGTTTCACGAGATGATATTTCGTGAACCATGAAATTTCCGACGGGAAAGCCGCGATTCGCCAGCAGCGTGCTTTCGGTCGCACGGATCAGGCAGACGGCTTTCGGATTGACCTGCGCAAGAAACAGGGGCGCCCGGTGGCGGAACACCTTGTCGTTATCGTCCGTGATCCGCGTGTAGACGAGAAACAGCCCCGCTGGGCGGCTGATGAATTTGGTCATCGTCTGATCCTTTTCCTTGGGCACAGCGCTTGACGCGAAGACGAAGACCATCACGGCCACCCATACTAGACTCTTACAATTCATGCACTTCCTTCATCGAATCGAGTAGTTGGGGAGGTTGCCCTCCCCCAGCATACTCAGCCGGAATCTGTCCAGCCCCCTTTGCCAAGGTAGCCCGCATTAAGGGATTGTCTACTGTTCGGCTACCTCAATCCCCAATGCATCAAGTATGGCAGGGGTGACAACCTTTGAGCATCCCTCTGCTGTTGGATGAATGGTATCAGGGACATATTGCTTAAACAGTTTGTCGTTTTCCGATTGTAGTGCCCTCCAGTTGGGATAATGGTCTATAAGGCGGAGCCCCTTCTGCTTGGCAACAGTACGATACATTTCGTAATGTGCAGCGATATCCTTCCTGTAGGACTTGTGGCCCACAGGATATTTGTTGCCTAGCGTCATCGTCATCAGAATGATCTCGCACTGAGGATTTGTTTTCTGAATGCGGTCGACAATTGTAATCAGATTGGTTTTCGCCATTTCAACCGATCCCTTGAATCGCTCTACGCTATCGTTTATGGAGAACTCGATGAACACGGTGTCGGGGTTCTTCTGGAGCACTAGTTGGTCCAGATTCGCAACGCCCCATTGTGACCACTGGCCAGATCCACCACTATTGATAGTGGTCATCAATCCTGGATATCTTTTCTTGAGAACATCAGTCATCTGTGAGACCCAGGCTCCGTTAGCTGTCAGACTCGTACCGTACGCAACTACTACCTGCTTCTTTCCTGACTCAAGATTAGTAACAAGAGTGCTCTTTTCGCCCGCGTTGCACCGTATTGCAAAAATGCAACAAAGCAAAAGCAGAACTCCAATTGGTTTTGTTTGTAGAGTAGACATAATATGATACCTTTCCTTAACTTACTTGATAAACGTTTTCA
>CAZSUM010000235.1:0-4714 GCA_964610015.1 uncultured Lentisphaeraceae bacterium | reverse complement strand
GCGTAGAGCAGTTCCTCGACAGAGAAGGTCTCTTTAGGGTCTAAATAAACTTGCGATCCCCCCGTTTTGTAAGCCCGTACAGAAACCTTGACCAAATCAGTCAGTCGCACTTCTCCAGCATTGATCTTCTCCTGAATGACCAGCAAGGTCATTAACTTAAGCGTACTCGCTGGATAGCCAGGAACATCCGCACGATCCTCAAAAAGGGTCTTGCCTGAATCCGCATCCAAAATGATGGCGCCAATATACGGTGAGCGTGAAATACATCCTTTACTCTTCTTGGGTTGTTGCGCCAGAACACCCAACACACCACAAGTAACCAGAATAAAAACTGCAAAAAATCGTTTCACCCACGCCCCCTCTTGTTTATCGAACAGATTACGTTATTCGGCTTTGCTGCCAACTTAACGAAAGGGGATAGTTAAGCATTTCCGCTGTGAGTTGGAAAGCTTGCTGATTCAAAATGACCTTGAATAGAGCGCGATCCTTTGTCAAGCTGTCTCATCATTCGTTTTCAATGGAGGTCCGACATGTCACAGATAAGACGACAAGTAGAGATTACCTTACACAGTTTGCAGATGACGGTTACCGGCGCTGGACTCGACCGGAACACCTCGCACCTGTTAACGAGTGAGCTGATCTGGCCACGTATCGGTGTTGCTCGAAAAAGTGCCAGCCAGACCTGTCACCTTCAAGAGGGAACGTCGGACTTTGAACAGCTGAACTGGGGAAAACGTATTCTGTTCAAGGAAACCGTTGAAGGCCGCTTTGCCCTTAGCCTCGCCATGACAGAATCACTCGATGATGAGGACCTTGAGAAACTAATACGCACCATGGCTGGCGTTGCCCTTTCACTCGGGGCCAACATGGTCTCCGCAGCTGCCGCACCAGCTGGCAAACTCGCCGCAGCACCTCTGGATTATGCGGCAAAAGAACTGAGTAAATACCCAGGCGCGATCACCTTGGCTGAAGGGCTGGTGGAACTGGATGCCGCCGAGTTCCCCCCTAGCGGAGAACAACGCTTGATGACGGTACGACTCGTTGCCGCACGAGATCTGATAAGACTCGGCAGAAAAACAAACAGCAACCGCCCAGGCGTGACGCGCAAGCGGTTGCTGAAGAAAGGCTCAGACAACGGAGAGGTGACTCTCCAGATCCGTTCCCTTTAAGTCAGTTATTTTGTTGTGGCAAACGCAGGACGGTGCCCGCGATACCAAGCCAACATGATCGGTGTCGCAATGAAAATCGACGAGTAGGTGCCTGCAAGCACACCAATCAACATGGCCAGTGCAAAGTCATTGATGGCGCCACCACCAAAGATAAAGAGCACCAACACCGCAATCAATGTTGTCACTGATGTTAAGACCGTACGGCTCAACGTCTGACTGATCGCCCGATTGCAGAGTTCTGTGAATGGCATCTTTGCATCCTTGCGAAGATCCTCACGGATCCGGTCAAAAATGACGATCGTATCGTTGATCGAATAACCGACAATGGTCAACAGCGCAGCCACAATCGTAAGACTGACCTGCCTGCCGCAAAGACTGTAGAGCCCCAATGTGATGAAGGCGTCATGCGCCAACGCCACAACTCCGCCCAGTGCGAACCCAAACTCGAATCGAATGGAGACGTAGATCAGAATCGCAAGCAACGAGAAGATCACGGCCTTGGTCGCAGCCCATTTGAGGTCACGGCCAACTTCCGCACCAACATCCTCTTCGCCCACCAGCGAGAACTTACTATCAGGCAACGCCGTTGTCAGAGCCTTCTGAATCGCCTTCGCGACATTCTCTTCACCAATTTTGGTCACACTGGTTTTCACCAGTAGCAGATTACCGCTACCGTCAAGCGTGGACTGATATTGAATCGTTGCATCGTTCTTAACCGTATCAGCAATGATCGTGCGAATCTCTCCAATATCGGCCTTCTTCTCGTAATCATAGGTCATGGAAGCGCCACCCGTAAAATCAACGGCCAAGACACTCGGTGGATTGTGGAACCCACGCCCAAAGAAAATAACCAGCGAGACCACAATAACAATCACAGAAGTAGAGGCTGCAACTTTACCCCAACGCAGGAAATCAATATTCACATTCTGCATCAACTGTAACATCTTGTACGGTTTCGTACGGGCATCCGGCACCGTGACGTTAAAGATCAACCGTGTGACCACCAAAGCCGTGAACATACTGATCAAGATACCAGCCGTCAAGGTGATGGCAAATCCACGAATCGGCCCTGCGCCAAAGATGAAGAGAATAATAGCTGTCAACAGCGTGGTGATATTCGAATCAAAGATGGCCAGAAATGCGCGGTCATAGCCTGCAGCTACTGCGGCGCGTGCTGATTTGTTCAGTTTGAACTCCTCGCGAATACGCTCGAAGATCAACACATTGGCATCAACAGCCATACCCAGTGTTAGCACAATACCCGCAATACCCGGCATGGTCAGTACAGGTAGGTCAAAAGAGCCTTTGGCAATCGCAGCATCCTTGACAAAAATCCCAAGAATATTGGAGGCCACAATCAAGCCAGCGGGCAATAACAACAAGTCCAACAACAAGGCCACATTCGCAATCAGGCCGCAATAGGAGTAGTAGATCAGCATGAAAAACGCGACCAGCACGGTAGCGAGAATCGAAGCGTTGATCCCACTACGAATGGCATCCGCACCCAGCGTAGACTCAACCGAGCGCTTCTCCAAAATCGTCATGGGCGCGGGCAACGACCCCGCGTTCAGAATGTTTCTCAACACCGCTGCTTCACTCCAAGAGAAGTTTCCTTCAATCACTGCGCGGCCATTCGGAATTTCGGTTTTGAGTACAGGTGCTGAATAGAGCGTATCATCCAGCACAATCGCCAGCCGTCGACCGACCTCGCTATCCTTGTTACGCGAGCCCCGTGGCGAGTAGGCCTTGGTCAGTTTTGCAAACTCAGCCGCGCCTTTGGCATTAAATACCAACGAGACGTGAACACGTCCGGTCATCGATTCAATTTCAACTGAAGCACTTGAGAGCGCCTCGCCGGTCATCTCAGCCTTACGCAAGACATAGAGCGGACGGTAGACCACTTGACCGAGGCTATCAACCTCACGCTCAAGCATAAAGGCATAACGTGGATCAGGCACTTCAAACAGCGACAATCGCTGCATATACCCAGAATCCTTGACCAACTCATTGTAATTCGGTGCGCGTTTATAGCCACGACCATCCTCTGAAGAGACATATCCCTCAGGCAGACGGCCGGAAGTCAACACCTTGTCAACCAACTGGTCACTTTGCTTATGCACCAGCTTGAATTCTAGGAAAGCCGCACTCTGAAGGCTCTTTTCCGCCGCGTCACGCTGATCAGCACTGGCACCTGGGAGCTGCACCGTAATCCGATGATTTTTACCACCCTGAATCACGGGCTCATTCACGCCCAAGCCGTCAATACGATTACGAATAACTTCAATCGCGCGTGCATCTGCATCTTTGAGGATGTTGTTGATCTGATTTTGCACTTCAACATCAGTCAGCTGAACATCCCCAGATTTGATATTGCTACGTAACTTGTTCTCATCGATTGCCACCGTGAAGCTTGTGCCTCCGGAGAGATCTAGCCCAAGGCGGATCTTCTCTTTGAGAGGAATAGCAACATAAGCGGACAGGATGGTCAGAAACGCGAGGATCAACCATTTCCAAAGGTCATTTCTACTCATTTTCAACAACTCCACGTTAAAATCAAGACCCTATCAGGGTCAAAAGAGGGTTAAGGATAACACAGATCCTTTACCTTTTTCATCCATGAAATATAAAAACTATCCCTTCGGATATTATTTTACTTCATCAGCCGTGACAATCTCACCCTCTTTGACCACCCGGCTGACAGCTCCACGAGCCACTTCAATCGTCACTTTAGGCGCGATTTCCACCAAAAAGGTGCCTTCACGCGCTTCCGCAATTGTGCCAATCAAACCGCCCGAAAAAACAATCTTTTCGCCTACCCGCAGCTCAGCAATCATGCGCAGACGATCCTTCTCCTTGCGCTGCTGAGGACGGATCATCATAAAATAAAAGAGTCCGAACACCAACGCCATGGGAATCAACATTCCGCCCATGCCTGCCGCACCCGGTTGACTCGCCTGTGCCAAAAAAGATCCTGTCATCATCTTGTATTCCTCCTTGTTCGCTCACTGTCTACTCGCAAAAATCACTCACTTGTGTTTTTGTGCCTTGGTCTGCACGTACCCTATTCGTGGCCTTTTTTTTGCCGCCAGGCCGCAACACCGCTGCCAACGCCTGCCGCCACTCGGCAAAACAGTCATTGGCAATCGCCTCGCGCATCTCCCGCATAAAAGAGAGGTAGCAATGCATGTTGTGAATCGTCAACAAGCGCACCCCGAGAATCTCGCCTACATTCAACAGATGTCGCACATACGCCCGGGAAAAGTTCTGACAACAATAGCAGGAACACCCCTCCTCAACCGGTCGCAAGTCTGTCTTATACGACCCGCCCTTCACTGGATACGAACCCGAGCGCGTATAAGCTGTTCCATGACGAGCCACTCGTGTTGGAATCACGCAGTCGAACATATCCACTCCGCAGGCCACCGACTCTGTCATCTGAAACATATCACCCAGCCCCATGACATAGCGGGGCCGGTCACGCGGCAAATAGCGCACACCATCTGCAACACCCTTGAGCATCACCTCTTCCGGCTCGCCTACACTTA
>CAZSUM010000234.1:0-4754 GCA_964610015.1 uncultured Lentisphaeraceae bacterium | reverse complement strand
TGCATTATTGTATGAGTGAATGAAGCAGATTAACGGGATGAAGGGGACGGGGATGTTAGGTCGGGGTTATGGTAGGGATGTTTCCCTACCGTTTGGGAGCAGATGGGGGATGGATGGATAGATGAACGTAGCGTGCTGCAACGCTCCTCTGCGGGCAATAGCCGCCAATTTCCAATAAAATAGTCAAGGCTTTCAATGTTCGGTTTTCAATTTTCAAATCTCACGGTGGAGGATTTCTCAACTCCTGATCACATTGTACAGTTAGGATTTCCGCCTGTTCGGATCGATCTCATTACCTCCATTTCTGGCGTGTCATGGGAGGAGGCGCTGGCTAACAAAGAGCCAGGAGTGTTTGGCGATGTTCCGGTCGATTATATTGGTAGAAGTGAGTTCGTTACTA
Organism: uncultured Lentisphaeraceae bacterium; assembly: GCA_964610015.1. Lineage (GTDB taxonomy): Bacteria > Verrucomicrobiota > Kiritimatiellia > RFP12 > UBA1067 > CAZSUM01. Next base: position 4,354 of record CAZSUM010000234.1, on the reverse strand, counting down.
ATAAACGGGCCACTGCCAGAAAAAAAGATATTGCCGACCTCGATGCTCTTGGAGAGGCGTGAGCCGTCTTATTGCATGCTATAGGGGTCAGCGCTTGATTTAGTACTTTGCTTTACAGTGCCTGGGTTGTTTTTCTGAAAAGGGGGCCGAATTTATTGCCATTCGCGGACGCCTCGGCGCCTCTGCCAAGGCTACGGCGTTCCGAAGGGGGATGCGTTTCGCACATTCGCGGAATCGGCACTTCGCGCCTACGGAACGGGATTGAAAAGTGAATCGTCAAATGATGAAGTGGCTGTTAAAATAGTTCCTTCCTTTAAATTTTGTAATGGAAAGAAGGGCGATACAGCATGAGCGAGAAGACTGATGTTTCGGATGGTAAACGGGCGGCGAGTGATCCGTTGGCGGGGCAAGCTGCAGATCAGCGGTATAAGAGCTTTAATGAATCATCAGACCCATGGCAGGTAATCGGGACGTTGCAGTATGGAGCGGACCGCACCATGGTTTCAACTATTGAACGTGTGATTCAGGATGCGGATGTGTCGCAGTATCCGGGATTTGAAAAGAAATTATTGGCCATTGCAACAGGTCCAGAGTGTACAGAGGCGGGGTATGGCTTTGTATGTAGGATGCTTGCTTTGATTGCGTCGCCGGTGAGTGTCGCGGCTTTGAAGGGTCGGTTGACGGATCGTAATGAAGTAATCGCTTTTTTGTCGCGTCTGGTGATTCAACAGGTGCCGGGGGATGAGGCGATGGCGGCGTTGCGAGAAGCAGCGGGCAAGATGCAGGGGCGTGAGGCGGCGGGGTTGGCTGGTGCGGTGGCATTGCGGGCTCGTTGCCGGTAGGGGTAGGCCTTTGCGGAGGCTGCCTGCTGGTGGCAAATAATTTTTATGAGGAGTATTGAGATGAAGATGACACGACGTGGATTTATGCGGCAGGTCGGGGTGGTGGGAACGTTAGCGACATTCCCTACGATTATTCCGGCAAAAGTATTGGGCGAGCAGGCACCATCCAAAGTTTTAAATGTGGCCTGTGTAGGCGTTGGTGGCATGGGGCTTTCGCACATCTCGCAGTTAAAAGGACGGAAAGAGGTTCGTATTGTGGCGGTGGCAGATGTTGACACCTTCCATCAGAAACGTGCGGCGCAGCAGGTCAATAAGAACAATGGGGATCAGGCCTGTCGCCTGTATACTGACTATCGGGAGGTGACGCGTGCTACAGATGTGGATCTGGTGACCATTGCAACCACGGATAACTGGCATGCCTTGACAGCGATTGATGCGATTCGACAGGGCAAAGATGTTTTTGTGGAAAAACCGTTGACGTTGACGGTGCACGAGGGGCAGATGTTGGTGGCGGAGTTGCACAAGCACAAGCGAATTGGTCAGACAGGTACGATGCAGCGGTCATCAAAGAATTTTCATCATGCGGCTGAACTGATTCGAAATGGCCGATTGGGGAAAATCAGTCACATTGAGGTGTTGATTCCTGCGAACAATCGTTATGTGGGAGCTACGTGGACGCCAGAAGCGGTGCCAGAGGGGCTGGATTATGATTTCTGGTTGGGGCCAGCGCCGTATGCGCCTTACACCTCACAGCGTACGCATTATCAGTTCCGTTATATTTTAGATTATGCGGGTGGTCAGACCACCAACTGGGGAGCTCACTATCTGGATATTGCGCAGTGGGCGTTGGGGATGGATCAGTCTGGACCGTGCGAGGTTGAGGGGCATGGGGTCTATCCCAGCAGTGGGCTGTTTACGGCGCCGACGCGTGTGGATGTGCGTTACACGTATGAGAGAGGCGTGTCGATGCGGATGCGTACGCGTACAGATGGTGTGTATGACGGAAACATTATCTTTTACGGTGATAAGGGATCCCTGAATGTGTCACGGAGCAAGCTCAAGTCCGATCCTGAGGGTATTTTGGAAGAAAAGATTGGGGATAACGAGACGCGGTTATACAAGAGTTCGGATCATTTTGGAAACTGGATTGAGTGTGTCAAGTCACGGAGCGCGCCGGTTTCGGATTTAGCCATTGGGCATAAGACCACCAATCTGTGTAATATTGGGAATATTGCGATGCAACTGCAGCGTAAGTTGGCGTGGGATCCCATAAAAGAGTGCTTTACAACAGATTCGATGGCCAATCGTATGTTGACGCGGTCGATGCGCGGACCGTGGTCGTTGGCATAGGGGAGGGCGACTTCCATCGACTGACGGGAGGCGATGGGAAGTCGAGTGAAGCGACGTTACTCGAAAAAGAAAGGCCACCACAGCAATGAACCGATAGATTTGGGATTTGTGATTTGGGATTGAGAGAGTTATGGACGAACAGGAACTAAAGGCCAGGACGAAGGCCTTCGCGCTGCGGGTGCTGAAGGTGGTCGAGGCGTTGCCGAAGACAATCCCCGGTAAGACGGTGGCCGATCAACTGATCCGCTCGGGCACGTCGGTGGCGGCCAACTACCGCGCGGCCTGCATCTGCCGGTCCAAGGCGGAGTTCGCCGCGAAGCTGGGAACGGTCCTTGAAGAGACCGACGAGAGCTGCTACTGGATGGAGTTCATCGCCGATGGCGGTCTGTTGCCCGCTGAGAACGTTGCTGACCTCCACGCCGAAGGTGAAGAACTCCGCGCCATTTTCCTCTCCTCGGTCCGCACCGCCAAAAGCCTCCCCAACCCCAACCCCAAATCCCCGCTCCCCCTCCGCTCAGCCGCCAATCCCAAATCAAAAATCTCAAATCTCCGATCCCCTCTGCCCCGAGTGCGGCAAGCCCATGCGCCAGCGCACGGCCAAGGCTGGCCCCCACGCCAGTCAGCCCTTCTGGGGCTGCACCGGGTATCCGGCTTGCAAGGGCGTGCGGGAGGTTGTTTGATTTGTGATTTGTGATTTGTGATTTGGGATTTGGGTGCTACGAAGCCTCTGAAGGAAACTACGCATGGAAAAACTCTCCACAGCCTCAATTCCGACGCCCGCCGACTCCGCAATGATGGGAGTCGCCCCAGTCGAAGTCAGCCGAAGGGAATCGAGTGAAATTAAAGGAAGACGGGTCAAGTCGATGGGCGTCGAAAAAAAACTGAAATCACGCTTGCACGCTCTCAGCCTCCTGTGATAAATTAACTGTCCATTTATTTCCAATTGGGAAGGAAACGTAACTGATGCCGACGATCAACCAATTAGTGCGCAAGGGGCGGACCCCGATGCGTAAAAAGAGCAAATCTCCCGCGCTTGACGCGTGTCCACAGCGTCGCGGGGTGTGTCTGGTCGTAAAGACTCAGACTCCAAAAAAACCGAACTCGGCGTTGCGTAAGGTTGCGCGTGTCCGCCTGACGACTGGTTATGAGGTTTCTGCATATATTCCAGGTGAAGGTCACAATCTCCAAGAGCATAGCGTTGTGCTGGTTCGTGGGGGTCGTGTAAAGGATTTACCTGGTGTTCGATATCACATTGTACGTGGCTGTCTTGACAGTCTAGGAGTGGCCGGGCGTAACCGCAGCCGTTCGAAGTACGGTATGAAGCGTCAGAAGAAGGCGGAGAAATAAACCATGGCAAGACGGCGCAGAGCGGTCAAGCGGGTGCAACCCGCAGATCCTAAATTTAACAGTGAGTTGGTAGCTCGTGTGATTCGTGCGCTTATGAAGAGCGGCAAGAAGACCACGGCTGAGCGGATTGTTTATGGAGCGATCGAAGAGCTCAAAGACAAGACGGGTAAAGATCCGATTGAGGTGATGGATGTCGCGATTGCGAACATGAAACCTAAAGTCGAGGTTAAGTCACGTCGCGTGGGTGGCACAACCTATCCAGTTCCGGTAGAGATCCGTCCGGGACGGCAGTTGTCGCTCGCGTTGCGCTGGATGTCGATGTATGCCAGTGGACGTCGTGGCATGCCGATGCCCAAAGCGATTGCAGCTGAGTTGTTGGAAGCATACAACAATCAGGGCAATGTGATTAAAAAGCGCGATGACACGCACAAGATGGCGCAGGCCAACAAGGCCTTTGCACACTATGCATGGTAATTAGGCGCAACAAGCGGGTGGACTCTGGTGCCCGCGCAGTGAATTTTAGAGAGGTTGCAGGAAGCAGACTGCAACGGTATCAGGATAAGCCGGCAAATGTGCCGGGAACATCCGTTGATCTTTGAAAAGTAGGGTGAAGGGTGAGCGTCTTGGAAAGCAAGGCAAATAATCAGCAACTCGTGACAACTGGCGATCAGTCAGTTGGCGAAGATGCTTTGCTTTGCAACATTCGTAATATCGGTATCGTGGCCCACATTGATGCGGGCAAAACAACGACAACTGAACGAATCCTCTTTTACGCAGGGCGCACGCACCGTCTCGGCAATGTAGACGATGGCAAC
>CAZSUM010000233.1:0-4761 GCA_964610015.1 uncultured Lentisphaeraceae bacterium | reverse complement strand
GTGGCGGTTACATCGGTCCTCCTATGGTTACGATCTCGGGTGGCGGGGGTACTGGTGCTACGGCCATCGCGCAATTCGACTCGACCAGCGGGTTTATTACCGGCATTCAAATGACCTGCCCCGGCTTCGGCTACACCACCGCTCCCACCGTCACCCTTGCTGGTGGCGGCACCAATGTACAAGCCACACTCGGAACGGTCTCACTGGGCACAAGTAGCGGTGGCGGTCTCACCAAAATCGGAACAGGGACTCTGACGCTTAGCGCAACCAACACTTACACGGGTACCACACTCGTCAGTAACGGAACCCTGTTTGTTACACATCCGTACTCTCTTCCCTCCAATAGTTCCCTCATCCTCGACGGCGGCAATCTGGAAGTAGGGTCCTCCCTCAGCACAGTCGCACCCATTCGGGTGCTCACGGGTGTACTGAGACTATATCCGTCCGCTCAGCCCGGCCTCAATGAGGCGGCGCTACTAGGCTCTGCCAATAATTTTTCGGACTGGCCGGTCACGAATATTTTGACTCAGCTGACGACCCGTATGGCGAACACGAACGCTAGGCCGCCGTGGTCGGAGAACATCACGTATGTGTACTGGGGTTATCTCTGGAATCGTGCCGAGACCAACGTCACGTGGACGTTTGCCGAGAACATCGACGATAACGCGTTTCTGAGAATCGATGGAACCATTCTTCTGCTTAACGGTGGGTGGAACACCACGACCACCGCTACCATGACCCTAACCCCCGGCGCGCACCTGTTTGAAGCCCGCTTTGGCAACGGCGGGGGTGGTGCGGGGCTCGTCACCAGCGGTTGGTGGCAGACAACTACGTTTGGCTTCGGCGTGGATTTTCTGGGCCGCAATGAAACCAATATCGCAAATTATGTCGCGCTCACCGACCCTGGTGATGGCAACCTGCTGACGCGCAACCTCGTGACCAGCGGATTGACCAACCGACTCGCAACGAGCTCTTCGGTTGAGCTCGGTGAAGCTGGCGTGCTGGACCTCGGAACAAACACGTACAGCCAAACACTCCTGAACCTCAGCGGGTCAGGGATTGTTTCCAACGGACTGCTAACCGTCACAGGCTCTATCGCCCCCGGCGGCACAAACGTGATCGGCACCCTAACAGTGGCCAACTGTTCCAGTCTGAATGGCATCCTCCGCGTGGATGTCGCCTCCGACGGCACCAGCGACAAGCTGGTGATTAAGGGAGGCCTCGATCTCTCCGGTCTGAGCCTTGAGATTGCCAATCCCTTGCAGTTAAACAAGTCGAAGATCTACACGATTGCCACCACCTCAGGCACGTTAACAGGTAGCTTTACCGCTATCACGGGTGCGGACAGCCGCTGGACGTTGCGCTACCGACCCGACGGAACCGTGGTGCTGGTTTACCTTCATGGCACACTCATTAATCTGCGTTAGGGCTTCACTTTGTTCTCTGCAACTCGAATCGCACACTCGGGTTGCAGAGACACCTCACACGCCATCAACGGACACCCCGAAGCCCCTCATTGATGACCTCAACGTCTTATCTGTCCGGTGGCGGCTTGACGTAGGATGATTGCTTCGGCCATGTGCTTGGATCCACATAACGATCATCATCACCCAACTCTTTTTTCAACCGGGCCAACTCCGCTTTAAGCAACGCCACTGTTGTCTGTTCTCCATCAACCTGATAAAGGTTATTTATTTCCTGTGGATCTTTCCTCAGATCATAGCACTCCCACTGGTCGAGTTTATCGAAATAAATTAGCTTATGTGTCTCGGTTCGTAGCCCATAGTGGCGCGGCGTGTTGTGGTCACCGAGAAAGAAGCCCTGATCGCTGGTATAAATATCCACCGTGTTATCCGCAATGCCCTCAGCCTCAAGTTCGTCCAGCACCTTGCCCACGCTTTCGTCAATGCCTTGGATACAGGCGAGATAGTCCTGCATATACCGCTGATACAGCCACTTCGTCCGCGCGCGGCCAGTCAGCCCCTCAGGTACGTCTTCTTTGACATCTTTTTTTGTGAGGTCGCGAGCGATACTCTGCTTCTGCATGCGGAGCGCATCACTGCGGGTGGCCGTATCGTCGAACAGCGTGTCCGGCTCTGGGATCACCTTCTGTCGCCAGAGTTCTCGATGCCGCGGCGCAGGCTCCCAATGCCGGTGCGGTGCCTTGTGATGCATCATTATAAAAAAGGGTTTGTCTTTGGGACGTTCACGCAACTGCTTGATTGCAAGTTCCGTAATCACATCCGTGCAGTGTTCGCCGACATACCGTTTAGACCCTTCCCGCGTGTAAAGCACGGGGTTAAAATACGCGCCTTGTCCGGGCAAGATCTCCCAGTGATCAAAGCCCTGTGGATCACTACCCAAATGCCATTTGCCGATCATCGCCGTATAGTAGCCCGCCTGCTGTAGCCGATGGGCCACCGTGACGGTCTCGGGGTTCAGCTGGTTGAAGACCGGCACCCCGTTCTTATGGCTATACTGTCCGGTCAGGATCGTCGCGCGGCTGGGCGTGCAGATCGAGTTGACCGCAAACACATGCGTGAAAAGACACCCTTCTTTAGCCAACCGATCGATGTGTGGCGTCTGAATCAGCTTGTCAGAGTAGGCGCTGATCGCATGGGCGGCATGATCGTCCGACATCATGAAAAGAATATTGGGCGGCTGAGCCCTTTTAACAAACCAACCCCCTTGCGATTGACCGTCTCTGTCAATGACTTGACATCACGCAGAATTTGATTATTTTAATAACAAATGTGGAGAGGTGTTAATGAAAACGATAAAGATAACCCTTGATGATGAGTTGGCAATAGCTGTCGACAAGCTAACCAAACGGCTGAAAACAACCCGTTCGGCATTCATACGTAACGCCCTTCACGATTCCCTCCTCCACTACAGACGTCATTGTAAGAAAGCAGACGCCAGCTATGACGAGTCACTACTTTCAGACGATCAAAACGAGATTTGGAATCCAGATCAAGTCTGGAGCGAAGAGTAACTCGTTTGTTGCTGTGCGCTTATAACTCGCGAATGCGTATGGCGCGAAAGTAAATCGAAGCGTTCCCATGCATGCCTTGCAGGCCAATACGCCCCTTTGTTGCCAACTCTGCCATGGGACGACTCAGCCAGGATGGAATTTCTGTGCCATCGGGATTCTTTTTCGCTGAGGTCCATTGCGCCAAATCCGCATCAACGGTCATCTCCCCATTGACGGCAACCTTCACTCGCTTACCCTGTGCCGTGATGGTCATCCGATTCCATTCACCCGCGGGCTTGACATTGTTGACCTTGGGCGGCAGATGACCATACAAACCGCCATTCTTGGCAAAGGCCTTTTCTTTAGCCCAATGCGGGTTGTTATCATCTAGAATCTGCACCTCGACTGCATTTGGAACCCATTGTTCCATGTTGTTGCAGTAGATCAGGACCCCACTGTTGGCACCTAAATCAAAGGTGTACTCTAAATCCAGAATAAAGTTTTCATACTCACGATCCGTCCAAATAGCCTCGTCCTTGTTAGCAGTCAAATCCCCTTTCTCATTGATGAACCAGACCCCCTTGGTGAAAATCGCATTATCCAGATTTAAATTGAAAAGGGGGCGCCAGTTTCGCGAGTCAGGATGGACCGATTCACCAGCAGGGGACGATTCGTTGGGTTGTGCCTGACAACAACACCCCGCCTGCATTGCCTCAGCTGGAGGAGTCGAACCTGTTTTTTCAGATGAAATCAATGAACACCCTGCTGTGATAACTGTTGCTGAAAATAATAAAATGTTTCCGTACCGCATGTTTTCTCCTGCTAAAAGATTTGAACGCAGACAAAGCTTACGAATCCTTTGACTGAAACTCAATCCAAGAATTTCCCGTGTCATGAATTGTGAGGCAACGTGGCATTGACAAACGCCGTCCGCCTCTGTACAGTTCTGTACAAAAAGGAGCGGTTTTCTATGCAGACGATCACGTTCACCGATTTCAGAAAAAAGGCATCCAGCCTAGTCACCGCAGCGGAACGCGGCGAAACTGTCAGAGTGTCGAGGCACGGGCGGATCGTCGCCGTCCTCGGTCCCGTCGAAAGCGGCAGTAAGACGCCTGCTTGGAGGACTGCGGCTTTGCGGCTTTCTGTGAAAGGTGCGGGCTTGTCAGCCGCCATTTTGAAGGAGCGTGAACATGCGCCTATTCCTTGATTCGTCCGCATTCGCGAAACGCTTTATCGAGGAAGCGGGAAGCGACGGGGTGGAGGCTCTCTGTCTTCGGGCATCCGATCTTGGTCTGAGTGTGATTTGTGTCCCTGAGATTATCTCCGCCATGAACCGCAGGGTCCGGGAGCGGAGTTTGTCACAGCGGCAATACGCCGTTGCAAAACGACGGCTGGCTGAAGATGTTCGCGACGCAGAGATAGTCCAATTCACAACCGAGGTCGTCATCCGAAGCGTCCGATTGCTGGAAAGAAACCCGTTACGGGCAATGGACGCCCTGCATCTTGCGTGCGCCGCAGAATGGGGTGCCAATGTGTTCGCGACATCGGATGTCCGGCAGTTCAATGCCGCAGTTTCTGAAGGACTGTATGCCGTCCAGATTTAAACCCATCTGATCATTGTCCAGCACTGTCGAACTCTCTCACTAACGCACAAATGAACTTCTTCACTAGCATCCCATAGGCAGGACTATTCACCCTTACTCATGCGAAATTGCTTGGGGTTCTGAGGATGCCGACCAGGTCACGCTTGACCCACACCGCCGCGCGCGCGACGCCCGCGAGGCGCG
>CAZSUM010000232.1:0-4787 GCA_964610015.1 uncultured Lentisphaeraceae bacterium | reverse complement strand
TTGCAATGCGTCTGCCATGGCGTGCGGTTCATCCATGAGCAGGGAGGCATATGGTTTTACGCGTTCGCGGTAGCGGCCGCCAAGCAGCCTGCCAATCGGTTGCTTGAGAGCTTGACCCAAAATATCCCACAAAGCAATGTCAATCGCAGAAATTGCACTCATCAAAACCGGCCCGCCACGCCAATAGGCATCGCGGTAATTGCTGTGCCATAGCGCTTCAATATTACGCGGGTCTTTACCAATCATGTCACGTTCCAGCTCATGACATGCCGACACAATCGCGTGCTCTTTGTACTCCAGCGTAGCCTCGCCAACCCCATACAATCCGGGTTCGTCAGTTAACACCTTAACGAAGATCCAGTTCGTCCGATACGCATTGCAAACAAACGTTTTAATTCCCGTAATTTTCATTCTGTCACCTTTTTATGATCCCTCTGAAACGTAAATAAAAGTGAGAGCAACATCGCGAGGCCACCCAGCACATAGACGGCGGCCATTAGGTTGAACCCCAGTTGCATCCCGGCCTGTGTCCCCAATCGTTTCATGTGATATCCCACCAGCCATGGGCCCACGGTCCCACCCAACAGAAATCCAGTCATGGTCATCAATCCAACAGCAGTCGCACGAAAACGTGGCGGAACCACATCAAAAAGTGAGGTGTGTGTGTTTGCCTCAAACAAGCCCCGGAACACACCATACAGCGCACAATAGAGCCAAACCGAACTGGCGGTGGTCGCCTTGCCAATCATAAAAAGTGCGGGTGCCCCCAATAACAGCGCGACAACCTGTAACCGCAAACGGAATTTAGGATCGCGCGTTACAAAACGGTCGGTAATCACGCCGCCCAAAAGAATCGTAATCATAGCCGCAATCACATGATAAGTGAATGCCCCACTCGACTGGGTTTTGCTCATGGCAAAAAGACCTCCCGTATCTTGGAGGTATTTAGGAACCCAGAACCAATAAATGTTGTTCACAAAAACAATCGCCGTAAACGCCAAGGACAGCAAGAGAGCGCTCGGAGTCGTAACCAATACTTTAAATGACTCCAACACGCTCGGTTTAGCATCAAGCCCCATCGCTTCGGCAGGACTATGTGGGGCATCCTTAAGACGAAAAATCGCAATAAACCCCAAGAGCACCCCAAAAGAACCAAAGGCCACAAAAGACCAGCGCCACCCCCATGTGTCAGCAATCAGGGCCGCCAGCACACCACAGGTCATAACCCCGATGTAGAGAGCCGACTGATGAATCGACATTGCGATGGCCCGTGTCTCTTTATGAAAACTAGCCAAGAGCGAATATCCTGAAGGCGCATAGAGTGCTTCACAACTCGCAGACGTCACGCTGTAGAACAACACCAAGGTAAAAAATCCAACCGCTGCACCCGCCAGCGCCGTAGCCGCACTACCAATAATCAGCGTCCACGTGATAATCCATTTTCGGCTAAAGCGATCTCCTAAAATGCCAGAGATAGGAATCATAATGCCCAGAACAATGGAAAGACAAGCCGGGACCCACCCGATCAGTTCAGACGAAAGCTTGAGGTCTCGCTGAACATCCGTTAGAACGATACCCAGAACTGCCCGGCCAGCCTGATGCGTAAAGAACGCAAGTGAAAGCCAGAATAGTAGCTCCCACTTATAGTTTTTGGTCATTTCCATTAGCTCCCATCGGTCGGACGCGTCCGACTCGTCTGACATGTTTGACCACCGCAGGCCCTACAAATCGACGTCTACCGGCATATGTTGCGCACTACACCCGGCATCAACCACCACCCGTTCACCACAAATATTACGCGACGCATCCGAAGCCAGAAACGCAACGGCCTGCGCAACATCGTCCGCTGTGGCTTCCATCCCGATCGGACAATTCAATCTACGACGCTTCATCTTTTCTTCACTGAGTTTATCCCAGCGATCTGTGTAGATGTACCCAGGGGCAACCATGTTCACACGAATACCTTTAGGCCCCAGATCGACCGCCATTGAACGCGTCAATGCATCTAGCCCGCCTTTGCTCGACACATACGCTGTACGATTACGAATCGCACGCATCGATACATTTGAGCCAAGATTCACAATCACCCCTCGACTCTCCTGGGTTAACATCATTTTGACCGCCTCCTGCGAGACCTGGAATGTGCCCAGCAGATTGGTCTTAATTACAGAGAGAAAGTACTCAGGATCCATCTCCTCAAAGGCTGGACCAATTCCCTGATTACAGGCGTTATTCACTAAGATATCGATCCGTCCAAAGGTTTCCTTAATCGTGTGAAACATCGCCCGAACTGCGGTGATATCTGAAATATCAGCAGGTGTCTCAACAAAGTTTGTGAGGCCCATGGCCCGTAGCTCAGCCGCACCTTTTGCGGTGCTCTCCGGGGATGAACTGCAAACGCAAACTTTAGCCCCCTCACGAATAAACAGGGCTGCAATACCCACACCCGTGTTGCGACTTGTACCGGTAACGAGAACAACTTTATCTTGAAATCGCATACTATCCTCTCTCTCAGAACTAATTGATGACTCTAATAAATCCAACACCATTTAACAACTCGCACACGATGATGACGTTACTTCCGGAAGGCCGAATCCCGAATCTCGTACATGTGGTATCCGACTTCACGAATCGCCTCAATGGTCTCAGGATAAGGCGTATTACAGCAATCCACAAAACCAACCTGAAAATTCTCACCATCAAACCGCCCGGTTGTCGCTTGATCACCAAACTGATGCCAATGGACACCCACCACGAACGGATGTTTCAACGCCGAGGTCACGTACTCCACATAGGTACGACCGCGTTCCTTCTGATTCGCAACCTTGACCAACCCCGGGTGAAACAAACCACGATCAAGCGCACCAAAGTGGAATTCACCAATGATAACAGGCTTATCGACTGTTTCTGGCAATTTGAAATTGTCTAGGTTCCGGCTGTAAATGTTGAAGCTCACCACATCACAGTACTTCGCCCCCGCCTCCAAAACAAAGCGTGGCCCCCCTCCGGCAAAACGACACCCCATATAGAGTTTATCAGGTGCAACCTTCTTAAATTCCTCACGAATATTCTTAAAGTAAGCCTCCACAATCACGCATGAAAAAGTCTTTAAATCCTTCTCAGCCCCCTTTCCGGGACGAGCACAAACGGTCAAAAAGGCATCCCAGTCAGCGTAGGATGTACCCCAAACGGCATTCAGTTTTTCAACCGTACCGTATGCTGCCTGTAGCCATTTACGAAACTCCACCTTGGCAACTTGATCTGCTGGAGACAGTAGCGTCCACACCGCCAGATCCGTTTCTTGGCCCCAGCGTAACTCGTTATCAACAAAGAAACCAAAACACCAAGGATCTTCCATCTCTGCCTGATGCACCTGCATCTGTCGCCGTACATCCGCACGGAAAGAAGGATCAAAAGGATCGCGGAACGGCCACCAACCGGTTTCACTCCCCTCTAGAGCTTTTGACTTCAACTCGAAACGATCCGTGTATGGCGTCCGATTCATCAGGCAGATCTGCTTATCAGAACTGTTGGCGATCGTATTCATGCCCCAACTTCGCAGCCGGCGATGTGCCAAATCCGCGAAAACTTCTTCATATTTTTCCCCATACTTACGATAACAATTAGCTGATGAGAAATCATACGTCCGTTTGATCTTACGAGCCACATAGTAGGGATACAGCAATTCATCACGCGTGGTATAGAACTTAGCGAACGGTGACTCTGCAGACGGCAAATTCGTAAAATAACACTCGCGTTCATCCAGCGGTGTAATCGCCGTCGAAGGGGTTACACGAACGGGACCATGCGACCAGTAGAGATACCCCTCAGGATCAATCATCCACCAAACATCTTTAATTTTTTCAACGCGAAAATGCCCGGTTGCCTCACGCTTTCCCCCTGCTATCCAGCCCCCAAATTGACTCCATCCTTGGGGTCCCGGATGTTCCTCGAGATCTCTCTCTTCCTGAATCGCCGCAGCTTTCAAATCAGCATCTGAGTGAATCTTACCGGGCCATTCCTTATATTTGAACTGACCATAGACGTCGATAAACGGAAAAAACTCATCTGCAGAAAGGGTCTTCCACTTAGGCAAAGGCGGAAACTCTCCCACGTGAGCGACAATTCGTTTAATCCCCCACTTCCAATCCAATTGTGGTTGTTTAATATAGATCGCAACCGCAGTGACCTCTGCTGGGTCCAGATCTGAAACCACCCCCACTGAAGTGAGCGGGTCAGTCCGCATCCCCGTCAACTTCTTATTAATTTCACGTCCATGTGGCAGCCTTTGGAGCAACGCCATCTGACAGGTTGTCAAATCCTGACTCAAGCGAATACGATCAATAAAGACCTTAGCTTGCCCCCCCGGGTTTGCTCCTTCATTTTGAAATTGCACGGTTAGAGGAAGCGGCCCTTTTTTATCGAAGTAGGCCAATTCAAACGTCACACCCGTACAGGAGGATAAATCCCAGTTTCCTTTGATGTTCACGCCGGGATAACCACTCTTCCCAATTGTAGAAACAGACAGCACCCCCTCCTCAAGAACAAACGAACTTTTGCCCTCAGCGTAACTGGAGACTGTTGAAAGTGGCGAAACCTGAGCATCGTACAAAACGACATCTGCGGCATGACATCCCAAAGTCAACGCCATGCCTATCAAGAAATATTCGGTTTTCATAAAACGACCGCTCCCCCTTATCAAGTAAGTTTTGTTTCAGAACTATACAGGATTTCACTAGCATCCCATAGGCTAAACCGGAAACATTCCGGTTCCCATGATTGGCACC
>CAZSUM010000231.1:0-4824 GCA_964610015.1 uncultured Lentisphaeraceae bacterium | reverse complement strand
GTATGCGGCACTGTATGCGGCAATGTTCGACCCCGCGAAGATCCAGCTCGGTGCTACGTACGGAAAGGACGATGGCGCAGAGATCTGTATTGCCGGAAAGACGCCTGACGGCAAGCCGGCTACCTTTGTCGTTCGAGGCTATGCCAACGGAACCGTGAGGAGCGTCGCTGATGCTGGGTTATCTGCGGACGCTGCTGCGCAGTTCGGCAAGGAGATTCGCTTCGCGGCCAAAGTCACGCGGGCAGGTCGCGGGAATGGCTGGCGCGGCGAGTTTGCCCTTCCATGGGCGGCCTTGGGGCTCAAGCCAGACCCCGGCATGAAGACGGCTTTCAACGCTGGCGTTTTCGCTAGTGAGAACGGGTTCTGGCATTGCTGGGAAGGCACACTCAGCGAGAACTGGCGCCTCGAGAAAGGCAGCGCGCTTCAACTCGATACTCCCAAATGAACACTGGCCGCGGACCGCATATTCGCATTCAATGGATTCTAAAATGGGTTGGGCCGTTCATTTAGTCGCGGATGGTCGCGAATGAAATACGGACTTGGGTCTTACCTGGTGGGATAATTTTGCGCCACTTTAAGAACGGTTCCAAGATCCGCCTTGGCGCAGGCGTCACACTCCGCTGACGGGGCGCTTTCGCCAACGGCATTGATTGCTGAGACAACATAGTAATAGGTCGTGTCGCGGACAACGCTGGTGTCGGTGTAATGAGGATCCGGGGAGAGCACGGTGCCAATTGTGGTATAAGGCCCGCCGCTGACGGTTGCCCGTTTGACAATCCACTGAGTGGCATTAGCGGTGTTATACCAGTTCAAGGAAACAGGGGCATTGATGGTCGCCGCGGTCAGCTGAGAATTGTAAAGTTAAATGCCGCAGTAAAAGGAAGCGTTCCATGCCTAGATTCGCTATACTGCATTAAGTTATTGCGGGTAGGTTCCCGCGGAGTTCAACCAAGAAGGAGAAAAATGAGAGATAGGGTCGTATCGAGGCGTTCTTTTTTGGCGACAAGCGCGCTGGCTGGGTTTTCCATCCCAGCGACTAAAGTTTTTGGGCAGACGGTGAAGGAGAGTCCGGGGCAACAACTCAGGTTTTTGAAGGTGGGCGTCGGCGGCATGGGCGGTGGGGATCTCAATGCGCTGACCAGCAACGGGGCCATCTGCACGGGGCTGTGCGACGTCAACCCGGGCACCCTCGACAATGCGGCGAAAAAATTTCCGGGCATTCCAACCTTCTCGGACTACCGTCAGATGTTGGATAAGATCGCCAAGGAGTGCGATGCCGTCTGTGTTTCTACGGCCGATCACACGCATGCGAGCATCGCGCTGGCAGCGATGCGCCTCGGTAAGCACGTTTACGTGCAGAAGCCGCTGGCACATTCGTACGAGGAGTGCGAAATGCTGATGGAATCTGCCAAGAAATACGGGGTTGTAACGCAGATGGGCAATCAAGGGCACCCCGGCGTTTACCGCTACGAGAAACTCATGGAGAACAAGTTCTGGGGTGACATCCTAGAGGTACACTCGTGGACGGACCGTGCTGGAGGCAGGTGGTGGCCGCAAGGCATGACTACGCTTCCGCAGGAGGAGAAAGTCCCCGAAGGGTTCAACTGGGATTGCTGGATCGGGCCGGCCAAGATGCGTCCTTACGGAAAAGGCTATCAGCCCTTTGCGTGGCGTGGCTGGTGCGACTTCGGGTGCGGCGCCATCGGCGATATGGCTGTGCATAATTTCGACCCGGCATTCTTTGTCTTGAAGCTGGGTATGCCTGAGACCATCAAGGCGTGGTGCGACAAACCCGCTGACCTTGCCTATTCCACATACTCGACCATTGATTACCATTTCGGCCCGTCACCGGCTTGCCCGAAAGGCGTCAACGTCTATTGGTATGAGAGCGGCATTCTTCCCAAACGTCCGATCGGCTCGCATTCGAAGCTGGACGTGGGTAGCAACGGGTGCATGATTGTCGGCTCCAACGCGACCACCCTCGGCGGCTCGCACGCTGGCAAACCGCACGCCATTGCGGTCGGCGGTCATCCGTTCGGACCCGAAACCAAGGAAGCCGAGCGTGCCTGCAACAAGCTGATCGAAGATCCCGGCAAGTGGCAGTACAACCATTACAAGGAGTGGGTTGATGCGTGCAAGGCAAACACCCCAGACGTCACGGGCAGCCGCTTCGAATACGCCGCTCGCTTGACCGAGGCGCTCCTGTTCGGGTGTATTGCGCAACGCTTCCCCGGAAAAGAGCTGGCCTGGGACAACGACAAGCACGTCTTCAGCAACAGTCCCGAAGCGACTGCGCTCCTGCAAGGGTTCAAGCGCGAAGGCTTCGAGCCGAAGGTATAGTATCGGGTGGGGCTTCTGTTTCGCCGCGTCTGGGTTAACGGGCGCGGCGACATGTTCTTCGATAGGAGACTAAACGCGTGAACGCCTTGTCTGTGAAAAGTGAAAAAGGAGCGGAATCATGCGAGGGAAGAATCGGCTAAAGGTGTGGATCGGCATGGTGTGTCTTGCCCTGCAACCGTGGGGGGTGTTGTTTGCGGCAGGACGTCACACGGTGTCGCTTAACGGTGAGTGGCAAATTGCAGACAGTCGCGATCAAGAGGCCATGCCTCTGACGTATAAACACACAGTTCCTGTTCCTGGATTGGCGAATCAGGCAACGCCTGCGTTTAAAGATGCGGATCAGTTTATCAGTCGCGAGAACATGGCACGGCGCATCACCTATAAGCTTGTTCCGGATGACTGGTTGCAGCAGTACTGGAAGGGGAAGGTGAATCAGGACCGTAACTACTTCTGGTATCGCACCACATTTAGTGCACCGGAAAAACAATCAGTCGCCATGCTTCGAATCAACAAAGCCCAGTTTGGAACAGCCGTGTGGGTGAACGGTCAGAAAATTGGTGAGTATGCGGGCTGTTTTTCGGCTGGGATTTTTTCGATCGGGTCAGCGCTCAGTTGGGGGCACGACAACACGCTGGTTGTGCGGATCGGGGCGCATCCGGCTGTGCTGCCAGATACCTATCCCACGGGGTCGGACTTTGAAAAAAATATTTGGACGCCGGGGATCTATGATGATGTGGCCGTGTCGTTTTGCGACAATCCGGTTATCGAAAGTGTTCAGGTCGCTCCACGTATCGCATCGGGCGAGGCTGTGGTGCAGACACGAGTACGGAATTACTCGGACGTACGGGCTCGCGCGTCGTTAAACCAGAGAGTCCAGGCATGGAAGGGGGGGCGGCGGGTCGGGGCGTGTGAGCCGCTCGCAGTCGTGCTTGAACCGGGCGAGGCAAAGGTATTCTCGCAGACGGTTCGCATGTCTGATGTTCACCTCTGGTCGCCGGAAGACCCGTTCCTCTACACCGTTGAGACGGACACAGGCGGCGATTCGTTGACAACGCGCTTTGGGATGCGAGAGTTCCGCTTTGACGCGTCCACTCAACGAGCCTATTTGAACGGCAAGATCTATTATCTGCGCGGCTCGAATATTACGCTTCACCGCTTCTTTGAGGATCCGCTGTGCAAGGCTCTGCCGTGGAATGAAACGTGGGTACGCACGTTGCTGGGGGAGCTCCCGAAGAAAATGCACTGGAACTATTTTCGGTTCTGCATTGGTCCCGTGCCCGATCGTTGGTTGGAGATCTGTGACGAAGAGGGGCTTTTAGTCCAAAATGAGTTCTTCGTATGGACCGGAACTCCAAGCTGGTTCAAGGGCTACTCGCGCACGTATGACACCAGCGAGATGATCCGGCAGTACTCGGACTGGATGCGCGATAACTGGAATCACCCGAGTGTGGTGGTTTGGGATGCCAACAATGAGACCAAGGACACGAGCTATGGCGAGACCATCATCCCGGCGGTGCGACCGCTGGATCTTTCCAATCGACCGTGGGAGAACAGCTACAACAAGCCTGTAGCGCCGGACGATCCCGTTGAAAACCATCCATATTTGATGATCAGTGGCTGGAAGGGACCGCTGATGTTCAAGATGAGCGATTTGGAGACGATGAACGGCGCGCCCAAGAAAGGCTCGTTACCCTCTGATACGAATCCGCCGATCGTGAACGAGTATGGCTGGCTCTGGCTCAATCGCGACGGATCGCCAACTCTGCTCACAGAGAACGTTTATGCGAATCTTTTGGGAACGAACAGCACGGCGCGCGAGCGCCTTGATCTCTGGTCTTATCTGCTTGCGGGAAAGACCGAGTTCTGGCGTGCGCATCGACACTATGCGGGCATCGTGCATTTTGTTTATCTGACGTGCAGTTATCCGGGCGTGTATACCTCCGACTCTTTTGCTGACGTAACCAGACTCAAGCTCGATCCGGCCTTTGCCGATTACATGGGCGAAGCTTTCAAGCCACTGGGGGTCTATCTTAACTTCTTTCAACCATCGCTAAAGGCGGGCGAGACGCACACGTTCACGGTCATGCTGGTGAACGACTACAGTCAGCCCGTGTCGGGTACCCTTGAGTTGAAGCTAGAAACAAAGGAGGGCCAGAGCTTGGCTCGTGTTGAACAAGCGTTTGGATTGGCGGCGCTGGGCAACGTCAGCGTGTCGGTCGCGTTGGGCCTGCCAAATAGTGCAACACGTTCCTGTGTACTCACCGCCACGGCCACAGGTGTCGGCGTGAAGGATAAGCCGACCCGTTGTCGTCGGTGGGTGACGGTTGGACCATGAATGCGGGGGGGGTGTTATTGACAATCAAACGCAAGGGTGTGAGAATGAACCCAGATGTCGATAGGGGCTACGGCATGATAAAAAGGGGAAAAGTGATGAGTGCGCCAAGCAAAGCGTGCGATATGCAGTCGGTTAAAATCCGATACAGG
>CAZSUM010000230.1:0-4826 GCA_964610015.1 uncultured Lentisphaeraceae bacterium | reverse complement strand
CATGGCACGGCTGACGATAACCGGAGGGGCGTCGCGTAGGAGCACGTCAACGGTGATCTTCTGCGCAGCGTACAACAGGTGTTTGGCAGGGAGGTAGTGTATCGGCGAGATTTTTACAGACAGGCGTTTGCCGTTAGGACTCTGTCCATCTAGGCGCCAGACCGGCTCATCGGGATTTGGATAGAGCTCGGTGCTCTGATAGATTGTTGGATCAGGGGCTATGTCCGGCAAGGGTGGATCATCGGGCTGTATTGGAGGAACACCCCATTCCACGAGAGATGAGAGAAGCAGTTTCTGCTGCTCTTCAGTCCGGATTGTGACAGAGGCAACCTCGACATTCGGGGGAATTGAAAAGGCAAGACCTGTGACGGGCAGAACGGGGAGTCCCGTCTGAATATCTGGCTCGCACCCTGCTAACTGCACACGGGTAAGGCTCGCTGATGTATGGGTTACGACAGGGAGAGGAAAGGTTACTGTTTGCGTGAGTCGATTTTCCGACGCGTCAGCCAAGGTGCTGAACACACAAAAAAGTGCGGGCAACACCAGAAGCTTATAGCATGTGCTATTCATTGCTGATAAGTGTACGAAATCATTATCAGTTGCGTAAACAACAAATTCGGCTTGGTATCCTTTGCCGGATTGAATACAATTCTTGAATTGCTCGCATTCTATTTTTATCTCACGTGACCATGAAACAAGGATGATTGCCGATGTTTGAAAAAGGATTCATATTTCTGCTGTTGCCCTTCCTGACAAGTGGGATTTGGGCTGGAGATTGGACCCAATGGCGTGGTCGTGATCGTAACCTGATCGTTACGGATGAGCAGTTATTATCGGTCTGGCCTGAAGGTGGACCTGCTCAGCTTTGGCAGATTGATTTGTCAGGGGAGGGGTACTCTGAACCCGTGGTTAAGGGGAAAATCCTATATATTACGGGTAGTACGGGGGATAAGCAGGCTCGAACTGGCCACCTCTATGCCGTGGATTCAACAACTGGAAAAATTCTTTGGGAAAAGGTGTATGGCCCAGAGTGGGGGGCCTCCTATGAGTTCGCACGGACTTCGCCTACGATTGTGGATGAGCGGATTTTTTTGGTCAGCGGATTGGGGCGGGTTGTCTGTTTGTCACTTGAGGGGCAGGAGCTTTGGCATGTCGATGCGCATGCGCAGTTCAAGGGACGCAACATCACTTGGGGAATTGCCGACAATCCTTTGGTTTACGAGGGTAAGGTCATCTGCCAGCCTGGCGGGCCGGATGCCGCCGTGGTGGCGTTGGACGTGACAAATGGAAAACCCATATGGAAAAGCACGGGGTTAAGCGAACGCAGTGCTTATTGTTCGCCTGCGTTGTTGACGTTGAACGGCAAACAACAGGTAGTCACCATGTTGGAAGACAGTGTGGTGGGGCTGGATGCAAAGACAGGCAAGCCGTTGTGGCGTCATCCGCATCGCAACAAATATGCGGTTCATCCCAATACGCCCGTGTTGTGTGGGGAGAATCGTCTTTTCGTCAGTTCAGGATATCGGTATGGCTCTGAGATCTTAGAGATCAAAGGGAGTCAGGTAAAGCAAGTCTGGATGGACAAATCATCCGACAACCACTTTCAAGGGGTAGCGTTTTATCGTGGTCGGATTTTCTCCTCCGGTGGCAACAAACTCTCCTGTTTCGACCCTGCCGATGGACGAGAGGTCTACACTGTGGCTGGGGCAAAAAAGACTTCGTTTTGCATTACCCCTGTGGGGATGATTACTTATGATGAACGCGGCGGCAAGGTGATGTTGGTGCGTGTGGAACCAGACACACATCAAGTGGTCTCCTCTTTTGCAATTGAGTATGGTAATGGCCCGCATTGGTCATCGCCAGTTGTGGCGCATGGGGTTTTGTATCTACGGCGTGGAAACGGACTGGCGGCTTATGCAATTGGCGCAAAATAAGGAAAGAATATGAAAAAGGCAGGATCGCTATTTTTAGTATTGCTGGGCGCTTTGGCGTTTGGTGGATGTTGCACGGATAAAGGAGGGTGTGAGACGATGAAAGAGGGGAAGGAACCTTCAGTGGTGGTCAAGCCTTTTGGCAAAACGAAGGAGGGTCAGTTGGTTCAGATGTATACGCTGACAGGGGCTGGCGGAGTGGTTATGGAGGTGATCGATTACGGCGGGAGGGTCGTGCGGTTGTTGACACCTGATCGCAAGGGGGTGCTCGAAGATATCACCTTGGGATACCGTGATATGGCTGGATACGAAAAGTATGATGGATACTTTGGTGCACTGGTCGGTCGCTATGGTAACCGAATTGCCAAAGGGCAGTTTGTGTTGGATCAGGTGACCTACACCTTACCCACGAACAATGCGCCCGGTGGGCTCCCCTGTTCTTTGCATGGCGGCGACAAAGGCTTTAGTGCCTGTGTGTGGCAGAGTGAGCCCCTTTCGGACGGAGGCAATGTCGGTCTTCGTTTCACTCTCAGCAGTTTGGATGGTGATCAAGGATATCCGGGTAAGTTGGATGTAACGGTCTGTTACTGGTTAACGGCGGATAATGTTTGGCGGATTGAGTATGAGGCCGTAACTGATAAGCCGACGCCTGTAAACCTGACGCAGCATGTCTACTTTAATCTCAAAGGAGAGTCAGAGGGAGATATTCTTGAGCATGAGTTGACTCTCTTTGCTGATCAGATGACGCCGGTCAATGCGGGGTTGATTCCGACGGGTGAGATCGTGCCTGTAAAGGGCACCCCTTTTGACTTTACCGTCCCGTGGTCGATCGGCGCGCGCATTGAAACGAAAAATGAACAGTTGCAGTGCGGAGGTGGCTATGACCATAACTGGATGTTGAATAACAAAACAGGAAAGTTAGCGCCTGCTGCAGCGGTGTATGAAAAGAGTACGGGACGGCATTTGGCAGTCTGGACAACTGAACCGGCGATTCAATTCTATAGTGGTAATTTTCTGAACGATGAGATACCCGGCAAACGGGGTAAGCATCTGGTGCATCGTGGAGGATTGGCCCTTGAGACCCAACATGCACCGAATTCACCGAATCAACCCAACTTTCCGTCTACGATTTTGCGGCCCGGTGCAGTCTACAAAACAGTGACAGAGTATCGGTTTAGTGTGAAATAACAATCTGCGATAACAGATAAAAGGGAGTGAGTATGGGAGTTCTCGATATTGTAGTTTTTGTGGCCTTTATTAGCTCGGTTATTGGCATCGGGCTTTGGAAAAGTAAGAGTGCGCACAGCGAAGAGGGCAGTGCAGCCGACTACTTTTTGGCGGGACGGGGATTGACGTGGTGGTTGATCGGTGTGTCGCTGATTGCTGCGAATATCTCGGCCGAGCAGTTTGTAGGTATGTCAGGGCAGGCTGCATCTTATCTGGGGATCGCAATCGCCAGTTACGAGTGGATGGCGGCGGTTACCTTGGTGTTTGTGGCGTTCGCGTTTCTTCCATACTTCCTGAAGACCGGGATCTATACGATTCCCGGTTTTCTTGAACACCGATACAACAAGACGGCTCGCTCCATCATGGCTGTGTTCATGATGGTCATTCTGGTGGGCGTGTCCCTGTGTGGCGTGATCTACGCGGGTGCCTTGCCGATGCGAGACTTGTTGGCGCAAGCGGGCGTTCACCTGTCGCACGCAAGTGATCCAGCGATTCGGCATCAGCATGATCTGATCGCTTGTTGCTGGATTATGGGGCTGCTTGCGGCTGGCTATGTGGCTGCGGGCGGTTTGAAGGCCTGCGCGTGGGCGGATCTGATCCAAGGCACGGCACTGATCGCGGGCGGCATTCTGATCTCGGTCTTCGCGTTTCAGGCGCTGGGCGTAGCAGACATCACGACCTTGGCGCACGGCGTAGGGGCGATCACCGCGCCGGACGCGGCTCTTCCTGTGCTTACGAATGAAATGGGGTCTGTTCAGCGTTTCTTGGCGTTGAATGCGGACAAACTTCACATGTTTCTACCGAAGACTGACACCATTATCCCATGGACCGCGCTTTGCCTAGGCCTCTGGATACCGAATCTCTATTATTGGGGCCTGAATCAGTACATCACGCAACGTACTTTGGGTTCCTCCTCATTGGCGGCGGGTCAGAAAGGGATTGTTTTCGCAGCTGCGCTGAAGCTGATTATCCCCTTCATCATCGTTTTCCCTGGCATCATCGCGTTCAACCTGTTCAACAAGGATATGGCGGACAGCGCGGCGATGGATTATGTGGCTGCTCGCGAGGCGGGTGTGAACAAGGACCTCGGCTATACGGTGCTTGCTCCGTCCGAGGCTTGGCAACGCACGAACGCCGCAAAACTGCCGCTGGTCGAGGCGTACAATGCGGATATCAAGGAGAAAGCCGCCACCGCACAGAAGTCCGTCAGCATCGCCTATAAGAGCGATACCGCACTGGGCCTTTTGATTGCGAAACTGTGTATGGACAAAAAAGGGCTTTTCGGCTTTATTATTGCGGCGTTGCTCGGTGCCATCGTCTCGTCGCTGGCTGCGGTGCTGAATGCCGCATCTACGATCTTCTCGATCGACATCTACCATTCGTATTGCAACAAGCAGGCGACTCAAAGAGAGTTGGTGAGTGTCGGGCGGATATGCGTGGGGGTGTTTGTGGTGATCGGATGCGTGGTCGCCCCTATGTTGGACGACCCGAAGTTCGGCGGCATCTTTACCTATATTCAGGAATTTCAGGGGTATGTCTCGCCGGGCGTGCTGGCGGTCTTTATCTTCGGGCTCTTAAACCGCAGGGCGGTTGGCATGACGGGAGTGGTGGGCTTGCTGCTGAATCCGGTGCTCTATTTCCTGTTTAAGCAGTTTATGCCGCAACTGG